>CACYCJ010000362.1 GCA_902772925.1 uncultured Lachnospiraceae bacterium | reverse complement strand
TAGAATCTATGTAATCCTGTACTGGAACATCAGCAAAAGCTTCTTTAATCGAAGCGCCCCAAAGACACTTCCCCCTATGCGTTATAACTGTAAAATGCGCTGCAAGATCTTTGTCTTCGCCCCTCATTTTTGAGATATAATCATCTGGAGTATTTCTATACCAATCAATATGAGCAACAGAAAAATGTAGTTCAAACTGTATATTCCGAAAACTTAGAGCATAAAGGAATGCGGACTTTATCTTAAATTACATTAGCCTCTATATTCACCTTTTTTCACTTATTTATCACGAAATGTTTCTTTTATTCCAGACTTTCGCGAAGATTACTGAAGCCCGATGATATATCGTAATCAGATTTCATATCTTATTTACGTTAAGTTGATACTAAGTGTACGACATTGTTCTTACAAAAGCCAAAGAGATCTTACCATGTAACCCGGCCGGCAAGTTTTTCTACATTATCAGCTAGTCTATCAAATGTTACAATCTTTAGATGCGCGTCATCTGTGACCAACTGACTTCGCAGAGTTTTGGCTTCTTCATTCATCTTTTCTCTTTTACTGACAACCAAATAGTAATATATCCGATTTGATGGAACATCATAATTCTTTTTTGTTATTCCAATTTCTTTCAAAAAAAACATTCTATAATCATCCATCCAAGCACGCCAATCTCGAATCTGCGATAACCCTTTACGTACAGATGCACTTTCACTATTATAAGTTGAGATAATAAACTCTGTGTTTGCTTTTTCAAATTCAACAAGCACTAGATTGCATCCGTCGGAGTTGAACCCAATCATAAGATAATCAACAGAATACTTTCCTCCCAAAGATTGTTCTGGAAACAAATATGCATCATGATGTCCAAAATTATAGTCTAAGAATATCGAACCAGGAATAAACCATTTTCGATTATTTTTGATATAACTTTGCAATTCCTGCTCGTTTGAACTTTCCTGAATTATCATTCGAAAGGCTTCTGCTTCCTTAACATAGTCAATCTTATCATCTGGTAGAAGCATTAAATGGTTATTTGGAAAAAGCGAAGTCTTGTGCCACAGGAACTCTCTAATATTACAATCCGGATGGGATCTTCTTGGATCTTCAGAAGTATTCTTAATTCCTTTTCTATTCAACCATTCCTCACAGGTACTGAGTGCATCCTGCTCAACTTCACTATTGACAATGCTAAAGTCTCTTTCATACAGATTCATCCATCTACATCTCCCATAAAATATCGTCTTTCGTTGCTACCCCGACACTGATAACCACACGGATCAATACTTCACCCTTCCTTCTGATACTGCTTTCAGATGATTTCCGTAAGAACTCTTTCCGAAAAACTTAGTAGATTAGTGCACTTTTGATAACTTTTTGCAACCAAAGTGTAACCAGAAGTTATCTTTTTTATCGCTCGTTATCATCTGTAAGCGACAAAAGATTACAAATAATAAACACACTAAAAAAGAAACTTTTCATTCTATTGCGTCAATTATTATGACATTTCTTACGCCATCACAATGATTAACCTTTTATGTCAATTCTGATATTTGGTCAAAGCAATACTCTATAAAGCAAAGCATATTCGTTTCCTTTATACCCTTAAGTTTATTCGCAAACATGCTCACCTGATTCAACGTATCAGCACTCATCGGATTCGTATTTATAGGGAAAATCTTACTATAATACGTACCCTTTTGAGAATCCTCGATTCTCTTTACCATTATTCCTGCCTTAATCATTACATCCTCTAAATTAGAATTATTAAAGATAGGAACAATATAGTCTTCAAGAGGGTGCCCTTTAAACAATTCTCCCGAAATATATTTGCTTTTAGTACCCTCATCGCAGTCATCCGTATCCATGATAATAAAAAGCTTAAAGTTCTTAAGGCTTTTTGACTTCTTATCATACTCTATACCATATTCAGTAGCCATTTCCTTCAATGATTTAAACGGCTTTTTACTTAGCATACTCTTTAGTCCATTGATCTGAATACTACTTTTCCCCTTATCCTTAGCAATTAATTTTACCGGGAGGTGAAGATTAGTATATATATACCTAACCAAACTATATTCCGACTTTCCATGAACTATAACTGCGCATCTAGTATAATTTAAGGAGTTATGAGCCACACTTATTCTTCCTCCTTTTCTACAGTATCAAGTTCATAGATGATAGAATCATAGTCTAATACATCCACAATCGGAACTCCACCAAACAATCCTTTTAAATACATAAGTCTAGGATTATTCGATCCTTGAATTCTAGGATATTTATCTAAACACTTTACTTCCTTATTTCCCTTATAATCAACATTGATGAGATACACCGATTTAATATCTATTGATTCAAGCATATACGTGTTATGAGTAGTTATAATCAGCTGTCCATTAATATCATCTAGCATTGATTCCAATACATTCTTTAACAATAAATCATGTATCCCATCATCAATTTCATCATAAACAACTGTTACTCCACAAAATGCACCTAATAAAGATCTTATTATCTCTAAAATATGTTGTGTTCCAGCCGATTCATTAGAAACAGATATCGTCCTAATCTGTCCTCCTATCATCTTTTTTACAAATAGCTTATATGAAATTGTTTCCGCTTGATTCTTTCGCTCATAATAAACATCTTTAATATCTGCATATGCTTGTGTTAAAAAATCTCTTATTATTGTCTCAGATTTATCCAATAATGCCTCATGCTCAATCTTTATCCTACCTTCTTTTAAATCTTCTAATACGTTAGTTGGCTTACCAGCGCACACTTCACTACCTGAAGAAGACGATTTCTTACAATGAATTGTTGTGTCATGTAACATATCAAGCAAATCGAACGCATACTCCAAATAATTTTCTTTTATGTAATCTTCATTTTTTTCTTCGATTTCTTTTTGGAGAATACTTAGTAAAGAATGCTTTCCCCAATATTTATTAATCTCATCTCTAATCTCAGATTCAACTTTCTTATTTGAAAACAGCTTACTAGAAAACACAATTTTAGGATTTGTTCCTCTATAATCTATTTCAAATAAAGTGCCACGTTGTTTACCTGTAAAATAATAAAGTCTTTCATATATAAATCGTTCATCAAATGAAAGTGTATAAGTCCCCTCATGGCCATTTGTTTCAAAACCATACTCTACTGTTGTAGGCTCCTCACATTCGACCATCCTACACTTCTCTCTAATTTTTTGGATACTAGTAGAATCAAGTATCATTTCAATCAATTCAGAAGGAACTTCATTTTCTTTTATCACTTCTTGAAATCGCTCTGTTTGTGTTGCCATACGAAACGAATCAATCGATTTTCTTAAGAAATCAATGCTTGTAACAAAATTCGACTTACCACTCCCATTTTCACCATAAATTGAAACAAAGTGTTTTGCCCCCTTGCTACCATTCTTAAAGTCAAAAGTAACATCTTTAAATGACTTGAAATTAATTAATTTAACATATGTGAACATCTCATCCACCTCCACGCACATAGTACCATCTTTCAGATATTTTTGTCAATAACTTCTTGATTATTGTTACATTTTATATCATTTTTAGGCATCTTTCATTGTCGTACAAACAAACTTTTCGATAATGTATATTTCAACACCTTACCAGACAGCTGTCGAAAACAGATAAATAAATAGTTTTTTAGCAGCCGCCCTTCGGGGCGGCATTATTTTACATCTACACGAGTAGTTTACCACTTACCTTACAAAAAATCAGGCACCTTCATGCCTGACTTTTACTCACATATAGCGATCAACTTTTGGACGAAAAGTCCAAAAGTTGAAAGATAGTAATTATTCAGTTATTAATTTACTGTCTAACAAGTATCATAATCTCCCGTCTTCCCATCTTGTATTTTCGGGTTTACCTTCTTTAATCCATTTAAGTATCACATCAATTGTAGCGTATACACAGGGCACATCACCCATCAATACATTGACATTATCAGAATCCGTCTCTGCTATATCAGCTTCGCATTCTGGATCAAACAGCCAGTAAGGATTTGCATGAGCAATCATGACAAGCTTCTCCAACAGTTCCGATTCGACTTCAGTTTCCGATTCACCCATTCCGTATCTATCAACTTTTTCAGCTGCAGCATACTTATTTACCGGATAATCAAGAAGCTTTGCAAAGTCCCTCTGAACCAGACATTTACCGTCACCCCCTTTTAACCCCTTGCGGATTTTTATAATCTTTTCATGAACAGAAGCGGTATAATTATAATAGTACTCAAATTCTTCTTGTTCTCTCCGACATTGCCATTCTTCTTCCCATTTGGAGTATTCTTCAGCCTGTTTTCTACATCCTTCTTCCCCAAGACGTTCGTATTCTCTCTTCACGTATTCAAGTGCACCTTTAATTCCTATACACCTGATAAGTTCACGCCTTGCATTATTATACGTTGTAGTATTCAATCCTTCATTTTCAATACGATTTACGCATTCCTGCAAATCGTTCCTATATGATCTCATACAGAACTCCGTATGCCTCAGTCTTTCCTCTACAGGACTATAAGGAGTATCCCAGTTATAACACGTCTCATAAGGGTTTCGTCTTGCACACTCATTCAGATATTTCTGTTCCAAAACAGTCGGATCAAACCTATCCAAAATGCCGAGCCAATCAACATCGGTTGTTATTTCCTTGCCAGGTAAACCCTTAACCATATCTTCCGTTTTAATTCCCATGGTTCGTATAGGCTCCTTTTTGAGAAATCAGGTCAATAATTATTATCTCTCTTACGATTTCCTTCAATGTAGTATGTAGTAATAACAATGATTATTCAAAACCGATCATTCTGAAATGTTCACACATTTTTCACGGTGACAGGCACCACTGTTATCCATTTCGTCAATACGAATTTATTCGTTCACAGGAATTTCATAGTACCTGACCCCAATGTCTTCCTCCCGTATCTTAATCGCATAAACTAGTGCAAAAATACCACATTTATCCCATTTCGTCAATACGAATTTATTCGTTCACAGGAATTTCACAGTACCTGACCCCAATGTTTGTACAGTAGCAACAAAATATGATGGATTCCATAGATGTCCACCCCGGAGGTTTTTCTTTATTTCCGGGTGAGCCAGGAATAACCACCTTGCTGTATTACCTTTTAATATTTTGATCGCATCCGACAAGCGAAGCTGTGGTTTACAGTCTACAAGAAGATGAATATGGTCAGGCATTATTTCCATTGCAATAGGTATCATATCT
>CACYCJ010000361.1 GCA_902772925.1 uncultured Lachnospiraceae bacterium | reverse complement strand
GTGCGGGAGATGGGACTTGAACCCACACGGCGAAAACCACCACTAGATCCTTAGTCTAGCCTGTCTGCCAATTCCAGCACTCCCGCTTATTCACCGCGTCATTTCTTGACGCGATGATTATATTAACAAATTCATTTTGTCTTGTCAACAAAAATCTGAATTTTTTTTTGCATTTTATATTTTCAATATGAAATGCTTCTTCAGCTGTTATTTTGCGATTGCATCCTTAGCTGCCTTAGCAAGTGCACTGAATCCCTCGGGATCGGTTACTGCCATATCAGCGAGCATCTTACGATTGATATCAATATTTGCAAGCTTAAGACCATGCATAAGGTTGCTGTAAGAAATATCATTAAGTCTTGCAGCTGCATTGATACGAGCTATCCACAGCTGACGGAAGTCTCTCTTCTTCTCTTTTCTGCCTCTGAATGCATTAGCCTGAGCACGAACTACTGACTGCTTAGCAATTCTGTACTGCTTTGATCTGGCTCCTCTGTAGCCCTTTGCTTCTTTTAATACTCTATTATGCTTTTTCTTGGCGTTTAAGCCACCCTTAATTCTTGCCACTTTTGATTCCTCCTATTCTCAAGGTCTTACTTATAAGGTAAGATCTTCTTCATAACCTTACTGTTTGTCTTGTCAGCGATTGTAGCCTTACGCAGGTTTCTCTTTCTCTTAGCAGACTTCTTGGTAAGAATATGGCTCTTATAAGCTTTATTTCTCTTAAGTAATCCTGTTCCTGTTTTCTTAAAGCGCTTTGCAGCTGCTCTTTTAGTCTTTAACTTTGGCATTTTTATGTCCTCCTTCTATTAACTACGCTTTGCAGCAAGGAACATTATCATGCTCCTTCCTTCGAATTTTGCAGGTTCATCAACCTGAGCAACATCGCTAAGCTGTTCTGCAAAATTATCTAAAACCTCTTTCCTCTTGTTTACATACGCAAGCTCCCTTCCGCGGAAACGCAGAGTCACCTTTACCCTGTCTCCCTTAGTCAGGAATTTTCTTGCCATATTTACTTTGGTAGTGAGGTCATTTTGATCAATATTGGGTGAAAGACGAATCTCTTTAACCTCGATCGTCTTCTGCTTTTTCTTGGCTTCCTTCTCTTTTCTCGTCATCTCATAACGGAATTTGCCGTAATCAATGATCTTACATACCGGCGGATTTGCATTAGGAGAAACCTTAACAAGATCAAGGCCTGCATCCTCTGCAACCTTCATAGCTTCCTTTGATGACATGATACCGAGCTGGTTGCCTTCTGTACCGATGACACGAACTTCCTTATCTCTGATTTGTTCATTTACTGCGTAATCGATTGCTTTATACCTCCATATAGATGAGATTAAATATGTATAAAAAAAGCAGATACCATTTTCAGTATCCGCACATTCAAAACAAAATAATCAAACACAAACACATAAAATGCAGATACATAAATGTAAATGCATATCCTCTGTCTGCCGATCAAAATTTCAAATATTAACCCTGGTCACTTATGCGCTACCGGGTGAGGGCGGATACCCTGCTTGTTCACATACTCGGATAAATTACCACACTTTACCGCATAGTGTCAAGCACTTTTTTAGCTTATGAAGTACTTTTTTTCTACGCGGAATTATCGGTGCTTAAATCACTTATTCAACATTTCAAATGCGTCCTTAACGCTTATCCTTGATATCGGATGGAGCAGCCACGGAGCTATCTCATTCATCGGTTCCAGAACAAACCGGCGTTTTAGCATTTCCGGATGAGGAATGATAAGTGTTTCCGTATTCATAATAATATCGTCAAATAACAATATATCAATGTCAAGCGTACGGGGACCCCAGTGTATAGTCCTTTCCCTGCCGCATTTATTTTCAATCACATGAACAGCATCAAGAAGCTCCTGCGGCGTCAGGATCGTTTCAATTTCAACCGCTGCATTTATGAAATCGGGCTGATCGGTATATCCGTAAGGCTCTGTCTCATAGTATCCGGAAGCCTTCACAACCTTAGTGTCATCATTATTATCAAGCGAGCTGATTGCCTCATCGAGATAAGCTTTTCTGTCACCCATATTGGAGCCTATTGAAAGATACGCCACATGCCTCTCTCTTTCGGTCTCGACATAGATATCTTTTGCTTTTATTCCAATGGGTGCTTCGGGCTTGGAAACCTTCACACGAGCCTTTTTTACACCGGGAAAAGAATGCATTATCCCTTTTGCGGTTTTTTCAGCAACGGTTTCTATAAGGTCAAATGAGTTCTCGGTCACTGCTTTTTTTACGAATTCTGCCACATCGGCATAATTGACCGTTTTTGAAAGCTCATCCTCGGATGCTGCGCTTAAAAAATCAACCTCCATATAAACCGATATGAAAAACGGCTGTCCGTTTTGTTTTTCTTCACTGAATACTCCGTGATTGGCAAATATTTCCAATCCCTCGAGTGCTATAATTCCCATATGATTCCGACCCTGTTACTGTAAATTACTTCACAATTAAATTCTTTTCAGCTGTTCATTATACTTTCTATCATATCAAGTGCGCGTTTATTTTCAAGGACATCGTGCACTCTGAAAAGCCTGCATCCCTTTACATATCCGTAGACATTAAGGGCTATCGTACCCGAAAGCCTTTGATCTGTTTCCAGATCAAGAGTCCTGCCAATAACGGACTTGTTGGAAATTCCGAGCAGTACCGGAAAGCCGAGTTTTGAAAACTCATCCAGCCTTTTTATTACTGCCCTGTTAAATTCGAGCGTCTTACCGAAGCCGATTCCCGGATCTATAATGATCCTCTCGGCTCCTATTCCCGCTGCACAGGCTATTTTTACGGACTCATTCATCTCACTTATAAATATATCAAAATTTTCATCCTCTGCATTCTTCCTGTTATGCATCAGGATAATATCGACATTTGAATCGGCAACGATCTTAGCTGCCGTATTTTCATTTTCTCCGTTAAGCAAGTCCCACTTCAGGCCCCAGATATCGTTTATGATATCTGCGCCCGCATTAATCCCCGCCTGCATAACTCTATGCTTGTAAGTATCAAGAGATACCGGCACTTCAAATCTTTTTTTTATCGCCTCGATCACGGGAACTGTCCTGCATATCTCTTCTTCATCACTTATCATTTCATAGCCCGGTCTGGTAGACTCCCCACCCACATCAATGATATCGGCTCCGTCTGATATCAGCTTTTCCGTTTGATACAAAGCCGAATCCAAGGTGTCGTACCTGCCGCCGTCAAAAAACGAATCCGGGGTAACATTCAAGATTCCCATTATATAAGGTTTTGAAGAATTATATTCCATAGCCTTTCAACCTCTTAAATGTGACAAAGGGGCAAATACACTGTCACATTTTCAGTTCATGATTTTTAAGCGAATCGTCCCAGTAGCATTTATCCGTCACTCTGCATTTATAGCAGTCTCTGGAGAGCTTGTCAGCTCTGTACAGGAGCCTCGCGTAGGCATCGCTGTCATTTCCTTTGCTGTGCTTTGCCACCGCGTTACATATGATACCTATCTCATCCTCATCGAAGCCGTTTCTTTCAAGCAGCACCTTGGCAACCGGTATTCCTATCAGGCTGTGGTGCTTCGAGGTGTCGTCCTCGCTCCTTCCTATATCATGGAGCAGGGCCATGGCATATATCATCTCTTTATCAAGCCCGAGATTCTCCTCGAGATTCAGGATGTATGCTATCCTTGCAGTATCAAGCAAGTGGTCGAGTCCATGCCTGCAATACTCTCTGTCCGTTTCTTTTTTATTTATGATCCTTATCCTCCGGATAAACTCCTCATCCCTGATAAGGCTGTTAACTCTATCCATAAATCATTCCCGAAATTCTTTACTGATCCTTACCATCTCACCGATAAACGATAACGAACCCGTACATATCAAAGCAGTATCATCCGCCTCATCAAGTGCCGCCTCATATGCCGCAGTGTAGGCATCCTTATAATCCTTCCACACCTTGCATTTTATGTTTCTTTCACCGAGGACCTTTTCAAGAAGCTCACCGTCGAGGGCCCTTGCATTATTTTGCGGAGTCACTATATTTACAAAATCCATATAAGGATGAAGGATCTCGACCATCCTGTCGTATTCCTTAT
The DNA here is from genome assembly GCA_902772925.1 of uncultured Lachnospiraceae bacterium. Lineage (GTDB taxonomy): Bacteria > Bacillota > Clostridia > Lachnospirales > Lachnospiraceae > Eubacterium_Q. Next base: position 27,059 of record CACYCJ010000361.1, on the reverse strand, counting down.
CCTTCAACACGCCTATTATAAAGATAATCTTCTTATCTGTAAAATGTTTTCTGATGGTATCAGCAAGACAAAGCCATGCATCCTCGTTATGAGCTCCGTCGGCATATATCAAAGGGCGCTCCGAAAGCCTCTGCATCCTTCCCGGCCAGTAAACATCGGCAAGCCCGCATATTATATCATTTTCACTCAGTTCTTCAAGGCCATATTCCGCCGAAAGCTCATTATAAGCATATACAGCTTCGATTGCTGTTATCGCATTATAAATCTGATATCTGCCTGTCATAGGGATGTGATATGACACGCCCTTATAAATAAAATCCGAACCGTCCGGCTTTTCATCAACTATCGTAAGCTTCTCTAAACTCGGGCATATATCCTTTACATTAAGATTTTTTTCGGAAATGTATCTCTCAACGATTTCCGTTTGTGTAAATGGATATCTGACCAATGTGTCGCCATCCTTAACAATTCCGAGCTTATTTAAGGTTATTTCCCGCACTGTATTTCCAAGGAACTGCATATGATCGCGGCTTACTGACGCAAGCACATCCACAGGTGTGGTGTCGAACACATTTGTCGCATCATCCCTGCCGCCAAGACCGCATTCGATAAAGATCACCTTGCAGTTCATTTCCTTAAAATAGAGAAATGCGACTGCCGTCTCCACCTCAAAACCCGTAGGCCTGTCACCCTCTTCAAAGCTTTCCGCTGCCTTGGCTACCCTTGTGATAAAATTCGCCGCAGACTCCTCATCTATATACTCACCGTTAATCTGCCATTTTTCCCTGAAGTCAAATACGGCAGGTGAAAGATACCTGCCGGTCTTTATTCCTTTTTCGATAAACGCTTTTTCGATATATGCGGCTATGGAGCCCTTCCCGTTTGTGCCCGCAATATGAAAAGCAAAGATACCCTTCTGGGGATTCCCCAGAAGGGCAAGCAGGTTCTTTATCCTTTCAAGGCCGTACACATTGCCTTTAGACATATACAACCCGTTAATGTAATCCAATGCTTCCGAATAATTCATTTTCATTCTCCTACTTTGTCAATTGTTCATACAATTCCTTTGTTTCATCCGAACTGCTTGCATTTATGTAGTAGGTATCATCACCCGAACTAAATGTAATATAATACTGCGAATCGGAATTCAAAAATACCTTGCAGTCTATTTCACCCTTTACGGTATAAACGCCCTTTTGAATCTTATCGGTTGCCATTCCGTATTGTCTGCGTAATGATAGTTCTTCATAATCCAGTTTGCCAAGCTCGGGATCTTTTATGCTGTTTACGGGAATCCTGTAATCATCTTTCATCTGATGACAGATGACATTTCCGTTCTGAATGCTGACTGTCATCGGTGTCTTAACAAGCACGGCTACGAAGCCCAACGAAAAAATCGTACCCAAAAGAACAACTATAATAACTGCGTATAAAGCCTTCCCGACCGGATGAGCCGCATTCACCGTTATGCCGATTCCCTCTCTCTTTTCCACATTCAGTCTCTTGTCATCGGGATTGTAGTAGATTGATCCGAGAATCCAGTTATCATCATCGTCTATATCTATCGTAGTACTCTTTCTGTAATGCCTGTCGATTGCAAGCATCTTCCTTACCGAGAGGAAAAGTCCTCCCATGATCACGATCATATATACAGCAAGTAATACTATGAAAACAAACTCGCTGTCCGTAAATGCAACCGCTAATACCGAGGAAATGACAAATATCATATTTATCCATACAAATGCCGTATTGGTATCTGCCATATTTTTCTTCTTGGCCCTGTTGAAGTTCATATTTATGTCGCTGTCTTCGGATATAACTTCATTTCTTATCTTATCCATGTAAATACCGATCGGTATCATCATAAGTCCTATGATCAGAAAACAGCCTGTCATCGGTGAAATTATAAGTGTACCATCCAAAGCTTTCCCGGTTACAAGACCGTGAAGTTGAATGACCCCGAGATCATTTAAAAGCGCTGCCGCGAAAACAATTACTGTAATGATCTCAGGCACCACTATCTTAGAAAGCTTAAACGCACTGACCGATCCCGCACCCTTCAGCTCGGTATAGGTAATGCCTTTTTCGGCAACAATCCCCAGCTCCGCCTTTAGGCTTTTCATCTCGGCATTGCCTCTCATATAGGGTATCGAAAGAATTATTATTTCCAATAAAATGATAATCGTCCAAGCGACCAGTCTTATCGTCATATCGGGAATAAACAGGATAAGCCCCATCATCAAAAGTGATATGACAATTATGATAAGCGCCTGTTTACGACAGCCGGCTGTTAATTCATCAATTCGGCTTATCGCATTTTCATTTTTAAAATCTTCACGATTCCTCACTCCGAAGATATATTTTCTATCCTTCCATTTTACGGGATATGCAAGGAAAAAGATCAACAAAGCTGTAGGAACCGCGATCACAAGATTTATTATATCCGGTAATCTGTACATTATACTTCACCTCACCTTAATTGAAATTCATTAGTAGAATCCTTCCACAATGCCTTCCGGTATTTTCTGAAGTTCTTCAATAAAACTCACTCAGAATGCCTTCCAGCATTTTCTGAAGTTCTTCTTTAGAAACACCCGAGAGACGTGCCTCGGAAACAATGCGTCTCAGTTCATTTTTGTTTTCGTCACTCATCGAACCTGATTTTGTGATATTATCCCGAACCCTCGCACCGTTCTTCCTGTCTGTCAGGATGTAGCCTTCAGACTTGAGAAGCTGATATGTCTTACTGACAGTCATTGTATTGATGCCCATTTCCATAGCAAGGGCACGGACTGTCGGAAGCTGTTCTCCGGGAGATAGCTCCCCTGATGATATGCCCATCACAATCTGATTTCGTATCTGCATATATATGGGTACATCAGAATATTCATTTATCTTTATTACCATCTTTCATCACCTTACCTATTACCATTATTCAAACTGACAGCCATACTGCTGATATAAATACTTAAGGATTTTACTGACCGGACTTTGATTTATTGCCTTTAATTACGATTACAGCCATAATCACTGCAATGATCGCCATGGGGATCATACCGACAATTCCGTTTGCCGCAGGACCGAATATCATATATTTTTCTGCCTTGCCGTCGGAGTTAACATTCCAGAAAAATAACGCCAGACCGGCAGCGGCATTTATCACTCCGTGCAAGAAAGCCGGAAACCAGATACATTTTGTCTTATCATAAATAATCTCGTGCAGCAGACCCATTATAATACAAGATAATGTAAAAACCAATAATCCGAGTAACGGAGCTCCGATATAATCAAATCCGTACTCATAGCCTGCAATGACAATTAAAGGAAAATGGAATACCGACCAAATGCTTCCTCCGATGATCCATGCAGGTATCCTTCCGAATCCTTTTCTCAGTTCCGGATAGAGAAATCCCCTCCATCCTGCCTCTTCACCGATAGTGAAAAACACATTTATAAGCGGGCCATATGTAAAGGCCGCTATTGCCTGAATAATAAAATATGTACTGAGGCTCAGACCTTTTGATTCAAGTTCTGCAACAATATCAATACCGGCACTTTTACCGGTGCTAATAATATAAGAACCTGTTGTATCAAACAGGTCGGGGAATATAGCATAGAAAAGTGCCGCTCCTCCGACTATACTGACAGCCGCTACTAAAATTGCCCAGAATATCCATTTCACATTTCCTTTTATTTTCGGCACCCATCCCATACCTCTGAGCCCCTTATTTACGATCAGTGCCCCAAGTAACGGTGCAAACATACCCGCCATAGCCCCGATTCTGAACACCATCGTACCTGTCGCATCCTGATGTCCCCGATAGTATAACGAAGTCGGAATCATAAATATCCATGCTATGGCATATGTAATTACCACAAACAGTATGATCTTCTTTTTGTCCATCTTTTTGTTAATCTTCTCTTCCATCGCAAACTCCTTTTTACTCTATTGCTTTGAGAAATCATCTGTACCGCCGGTGTTGATTTTTGTATTGTCTTTTATTTAGTATTATCTGATTCGTGTAATATTTGTTTTGTGTATTATCTGTATTGTTTGTATCACTCTCTGTAATACAGATAATACATTGTATTTTTGTATATGTCAATAGTTTTTACCGGAAATCTTTATTATTTCTTTAAATAGCAATAATTCCCTTTATATCCCCGGGTATTTATTGCTTTTCCAGGGTTTTCTTCTGTTCATTTTCATGAAAAAGCAATAATTTCCTGCTATTTTGGGACATTTTATTGCTTTTTCCATCTTTTCCTCTCCACACTTTCAGGAAAAAGCAATAATTTCCTGCTATTTGGGGGCATTTTATTGCTTTTTCCATCTTTTCCTCTCCACACTTTCATGAAAAAGCAATAATTTCCTGCTATTTCGGGACATTTTATTGCTTTTTCCATCTTTTCCTCTCCACACTTTCAGGAAAAAGCAATAATTTCCTGCTATTTTCGATGATTTTATTGCTTTTGTCATTACAACAAGGATATTTTTATATCCTTCCTCATTGCTTCCACCCGGTTGTACTATAGCAGCATTTTACTATCCTCAGCACAAAATATCGTCGCTGAATCATCCCATGTCACAAGCCCAAAAAAGTGACAGAGAACCACCCCCTTATCACACCCTGTCAAAAAAATGACAGAGAACCAGTCTCTGTCATTTTGATCTACGCCATTTTTAATCTATGCCATTTTAATCTATGTCACTTTAATCTATGTCACTTTTTTAATATGATACATGCTGCACTAACGGTGCATCATCGTCTATTGCTTTGAATGTATATCCCATCTCTTTAAGCTTCTTAATAAGCGCCTTGAGACTGCGGATCGTATTTTCATGATCGGGGTTATCGTGCATGAGTACCATGGAATCGCCCTCATTCATGCTTACATAGTACAGAACATTTTCGATAAGCTCGTCCGGTGTATAATCCACCTCTGATGCATCTTCATTAAGTGCGTTCCAGTCATAATAGGTATAGCCCTTGCTGTTCAGATATCCGATACACTCATACATGGATACATTAGAAACCTGATTCGAGCTTCCTCCGGGGAATCTGTAATACTTTGTATCCACTCCCGTTTCTTTAAGGATAAGATCATGTATTCCTTCTACATCGTTTTTAAAAGAATCCAGATCTGCATATACTATGTCATATTCGTGCGAAAGAGAATGCATCCCGATAGTATGTCCGCGCTTTACTATCTCTTTCATACCGTCATAGTTGGCGGCACCTGTATCACATACAAAGAATGTAGCCTTAATCCCTTCCTCATCTAATATATCAAGTATCTCGGAAGTATTTGCTGTGGGTCCGTCATCGAATGTAAGATAGACTACCTTTTCAGTTTCCTTTTCACCATCAGTCGGTGTGCTGACCGGCTCCTTACCGGAAATAGCCGAGTCACCCGATCCGGTACCGTCATTATTATCTGACTGTAATAAGGAATCATTTTCCGCATTACTACCGGTGGAATCATTTTCGCTTGCGTAAGCAAAAAGGGCGTTTGCTTCATTTGTATCCTTTTCGATCTTTTCATATGCCGAGCGATCTCTTTCGGATAGCGCAAAGAAGCTTGTATCCTCTTCCGTAGTGAAGATGGAAACATTGGTACTCTTATCAACCGAGCGATCGGACAAAAGCCTTTCACTTTCATCATTCAGCTCTCCGATATTCATGGAAAGCTTGATACAAAGCCCTACCGGAATACAGAAAACAGCCACGGCAATCAGGCATGCTATTATGCCTCCGACCTTGCGTATTTTTTTATTAAATTTTTTTTCATTGCTGTTTTTTTCTGACATAAACAAAAAAGCTTTACTTTCTATATATTGTGGTATATAATACTTGAAACACAAGGTATTATACGCCACCCAAGTGAGTATCACCCCACTTGGGTGTAACTATTTTTTATACCACAAATATACCGAAAAGTCAAGCTTTAAAGCCATTTCCCAGTTTCTTCTCGACCATTCTGTCATACTGATCGTACATTTTCTGGACACTGTTTTCCAATAAATAATAGTGCATGCAATAGGGTACAAGAAGCACAAACAGCATCACGATAAGAGGTATCAGATACAGCTTTTCAGTTGCCACAAAACACAGTATCGACATTACCGTACATAATGCAACCAGAATAAAAACCAAAAGGTGCACCAGTCTTTCATGCATGAAAAATCCTATCTGCTCAAGATGAAGCTTAATCTCCGTATCCCAGTCCGCATCATCCCTCTCAAGAAGCTTATCCACATATTCCAGATATGCAAGTATTCTCTTTTTCATAAGTATAATCCTTTCAATAATCGCAGGCTCCTACTGCTGGGGCGGCGGTAGGAGCCTTGTAAGTTTTTTAGCTGTCAGGCCAAAAATATCTTATTTGTCTGTTTCCATCATCTTTTTCCCTGGATTTCATTTCTTATGAAAAGTCCGGCGTCGGGTTTATCCGTAATTATGCCGTCAACTCCCTTGTAGATCAAAATCCTCATAGCTGTTTCATTATTGACAGTCCAGGGGTAAACCTTATAACCGAGCCTGTGCATCCAATCCACAAACGCTTTCGTTGCAAGGCGATAATAAGGCGATACAAAATCACATTTTGCAGCCTTTAGTCTTCTGTCGGGCAGGAATTCAGCAATCCTGTGATTGATTCCGATATCCTTCATTCCGGTAAGAAGTCCGGTCTCGATATCGCTGTTCAGCTTTTTTACCTTATAAACGGAATTATCATAAAAGGATTTAATGGAATATTGAGTAGGATCGCTCATTTTATCAAGAATCTTTACAACCTTTCTCTCATACCCCGTTTCCTTCAGTTCGATATCCATTTTCACCTTGCCTGAGCAAAGACGGACAACCTCCTCAAATGTCGGTATATCAATCCCCTTGGCATTCGCTATTCTCTCTATCTCATCAAATGTCTGCCAGGAAATGGGCGTATCTTCGAAAACGCTGTCGTGATAAATGATAAGCTCACCATCCATAGTACATCTGACATCAAACTCAACCATATCGGCGCCGATATCCATTGCGAGCTGTATCGATTCTATAGTATTTTCATGTTCTGCAAGAAACGAAGCCCCTCTGTGGGCAATGATCTTTGTACTATTCATATTTTTCCTCCGAAAGAAGTAAAAAACAATTGTATTCTGTCACGAATATTACCATATGTAACACAGGCTTTCAACAGTTTGATTTTTCAGTTCGTCTTTGTTATAATTCACTAAGCATGCATTTTGTTGCATAAGAGAAAAGTTGGAAATAACATTTTTTTATATATGGAGGCTTTATGTCAGATTCTAATAATTTCGATAATATTGATAACAATGAAAATGAGTACAATAATGTCAACGGTAGCGGCAGCAACTCGGGCAGCGGTTCAAATAACGGCAGCTCTTCCGGCAGTGGTTCAAATAACGGCAGCTCTTCCGGCAGCAGTTCAAACAACAGTGAGTACGAATGCTACTGCTATATGTGCAGACGCCCCGAATCGGTTGCGGGAAAAATGATCCAGTTCATGGACAATCTTTATATCTGCACTGATTGTCTTCAGAGATCCTTTAACAGCTTCGGCGATCTCACAAACAATCCGAACTTTGATATGTCAAAGATACAGGGCTTCAGTAATTTCAATATGTTCACACCGCCGGATGACATTCCCGAATCTCAAAAGGTAAAAAAGAGAAAGCCAAAGGAAGCATCAAAGGATAATGCAAAGGATAAGGATGGAAATGAAGAGGGAGAAAAAGAGCTTACTCTCCGTGACATCCCCGCTCCTCACAAGATCAAGGCTATGCTTGATGAGCATGTTGTCGGTCAGGAGCACGCTAAAAAGGTTATGTCCGTAGCGGTATATAATCATTATAAAAGAGTACTCTCCGATCCCGAAAATGATTCCGACGGAATTGAGATTGAAAAATCAAACATGCTTATGATAGGACCTACAGGTTCGGGTAAAACCTATCTCGTAAAAACCATCGCAAAGATACTTGATGTTCCTCTCGCGATAACAGATGCTACCGCACTTACGGAAGCAGGCTACATCGGTGACGATGTTGAATCGGTTCTTTCCAAGCTGCTTACCGTAGCGGGAAATGATGTGGAGAAGGCCGAAAGAGGAATCGTATTTATAGATGAAATAGATAAGATTGCGAAGAAGCAGGAAACAAGATCAAGGGATGTAAGCGGAGAGGCTGTTCAGCAGGGACTCCTTAAGCTTCTTGAAGGCGCAGACATCGAAGTTCCCGTCGGAACAGGAAGCAAAAATGCAATGACTCCCACTACCATAATGAACACCTCTAACATACTGTTCATTTGCGGCGGCGCATTTCCGGATCTTGAAGAGATAATCAAAAACCGTCTGACAAAGCAGTCATCGATGGGCTTCAACGCAAATCTTAAGGATATAATCGCAAATGACAAGCAGATACTTTCAAAGGTGCTCATCGAGGATCTCAGGGAATTCGGCATGATTCCCGAATTCATAGGAAGACTTCCCGTTGTATTTGCCCTTAATCCTCTTGATGAAGAGATGTACATCAAGATACTCAGCGAGCCCAAAAACGCAATAATCAAGCAGTATAAAAAGCTTCTTTTAATGGACGAGGTGGATCTTCAGTTCGAGGATTCAGCATATGAAGCGATAGCAAAGAAAGCCATCGAAAGAAAGACCGGTGCCAGAGCTCTTCGCTCCATCATCGAGGAATTCATGCTGGATATAATGTATCAGATCCCGAAGGACGATAACATCGGAAGAGTCAGGATCACGGGAGACTATGTAAACGGAAAAGGCGCACCCATAATAGAGATGAGAGGCGTAAGCGTATAAAAGAGACCTGCCGGCGATTTTTCCGACAGTCGGATGCATCAAAAAAACCGGAGCGTAATGCTCCGGCTTTTTTTGATGACTCTCAAGCTGTCTGATTAAGCATCAAACTCACCCTTCTGATCATCTGCGGTATAATATACCTTGCCATTTTCAGGCTGATAATAGAGATTAAGCTCTTTTACATTCTTTCCTACTATCTCAAGTGCCTTAGCCTTAAGATCCTCTGTAGAAACGCTTCCGCCCTGGAACTCAACCTTAACTTCTACCTTAGTAGCTGCTGCCTTCTTTGCAGGAGCTGCTTTCTTTGCGGGAGCCTTCTTAGCGGGCTCTGCCTTCTTTGCGGGCTCTGCCTTCTTTGCGGGCTCTGCCTTCTTAGCGGGCTCTGCCTTCTTTGCGGGCTCTGCCTTCTTTGCAGGAGCTGCCTTCTTTGCGGGAGCTGCCTTCTTTGCAGGCTCTGCCTTCTTCTCTTCAGCCTTTGAAGCTGCTACCTTTGCCTTAAGATCCTCGACACCTGTTTTCTTAACTGCCATGTCCAAAAACCTCCAATAATTTAAATAAATACATTGTCAACTTTTTTCTTACAAGTGAGATAATATTACCTTTTGAAAATTTTTGCAACAAAAGTTATCATTTTCAAATATTTTCTCCGTTTTTACCACTAAATCGGTAAAAATCGCCATTTTTCAAAATAAAATAACAACAATTTACACGGCATTTTCAAAAATATTGTAAAAATGAATAATAACTTTATGTAAATTCAGGCGTTTATTTGTAAAAAAACCACAATGACCGGTCATACAAAGCATCAGCAGATTTCCGAAATGCATTTTCCATTAGTCACAAAGTGCATTTACTATCGCCTCAAGCTTTTCGATATCCGCATCCTTAAGTGTTGACTTGATGGTTACTACAGGATCTGCAAGTGTCACATCCTTAAAGCCTTCCACATAGGTCTTCATAACTCTCGCGGCGGAAGGTGCCCACGAACCGTTTTCCACAAGTGCAACCTTTCTCTTCTGATATGCCTTAATCTTAAGCACATTCAGGAACTTGGTCATCGGCGGGAAAAGATCCGCATCATAAGAAGATGCGCAAAGTATCATACGGTCATAGCGAAATGCGTCCTCAACCCCTTCATGAAGATCATCCTCGGTAAGATTCGTAACTCCGACCTTAACGCCCCTTGCTTCAAGAAGCTCTTTAAGCTTAAGCGCAGCCTGCTTTGTTCCCTGATCATGGATCGATGCATAGATGAGTGCCACACCGCTGTCCTCGGGTTCATACTTCGACCAGGTATTATATTTATCAAGATAAAACGAAAGCTCTTCATTTTCCGGAAGCACAGGTCCGTGTAGTGAACAAATGTGCTCAAGAGGTAAATCCGCAGCCTTCTTTAACACATTCTGCACCTGCATACCGTATTTGCCGACAATATTAAAATAATATCTCCTTGCCTCGCAGGCCCAGTCATCCGCTTCTGCTCCTCTCACTCCGAACTTCCCGAATCCGTCTGCGGAAAACAGCACCTTTTCTTCCGCCTCATAGGTCATCATAACCTCGGGCCAATGTACCATCGGCGCCGCTATAAAGCTAAGCTTATGGCTTCCGAGAGAAAGCGTGTCACCTTCCTTTATAATATTCACTCTGCCCGAAAGATCCTTGTCAAAAAACTGAGAAAGCATATTTTTCGCACCCGCACTCATATAGAGCTTCATTTCCGGAAATTTGTCCGTTATGGCTATGAGCGACCCGGAATGATCGGGTTCCATATGCTGTACCACCATATGAGCAATCTTTTTACCTTCGAGAGCCGCATCGATATTGGCGAGCCATTCATCGGTAACATCCGCATCCACGCTGTCCATAAGACAGATTTCATCATCCAGAATAAGATAAGAATTGTATGCCATTCCATCAGGAAGCTCATACTGATTCTCAAACAATTTGATATCGGGATCATTTACTCCCACATTCAGTATCTTTTCGGTAACCTTCTCGTACATTATACAGTCCTCCTTGAACACTTCATTTATATACACAAGCCAATATCGTCCATCTTCACACCGACCAATCGTCCATCAGAACATCGATCTGACATCTGCCTACGCATCTATCAGTCATCTGTCTGCGCATCCATCCGGACTCCTATCCGCACGTCAATCAGACATCTGCCTATACATCACTCACTATCAGCATCCTTCTCCAGCTGTTCTACTATCTCCTTTAAATGCATACCATTTGATGCCTTTATAAGTATAATATCATCCGGAGTAAGAATCTCCTTCAGATATCCGGTCAGCTTCTCCATATCCTCACGCCTATACTCTTTTATCTCAAGCGAAGGATTCGACTTTGCAGCATGATCTGCAATGTTCTTTGACATTTCACCGATGGTCAGGAGAACATCCACATCCTTCCCCTCCATATAATCGCCGACAGAGGCATGGAACTCATCCGCATTATCACCCAGCTCAAACATATCTCCGAGTAAAATGTATTTCTTTCCGCTGCATTCCATATCCGAAAGCACATCCGTTGCAGCCTTCATTGAATCAGGACTTGCATTATATGTATCATCTATGACCACGGCACCGCACGCCGCCTTGGTAAGTCTCTGTCTCTGACCTGCAAAATCAGCCAGTTTTTTTGCGGCTGCTTCCACATTTCTCGATAAAAATGCGCAGATGGAAAGTGCCGCAAGACTATCGGAAACAAAATGCTTTCCCGCCTGTTTGAGCCTTACCGTGACCTCCTTATCATCGTATACAAATTCAAATGTGGAAAGTCCGTTTTCCATTCTGAGATTCTTGGCACAGTAATCGAAGCCGTCACCTATTCCGAATGTCTTCGTAGTAACAGGCATGGAATTTCGAACCTCATAAAGCAGCTCGTCGTTTCCGTTAAGGAAAAGCACACCGTTTTCATCCATGGATGAAATGATCTTCAGCTTTTCGTTTCTGATATTTTCCTTTGTCTTAAAAAACTCCATATGCGCTACGCCGATCATTGTGACAACGGCTATGTCCGGCTTTGCAATGCGGCTCAGGACATCCATTTCTCCGTCATGGCTTATTCCAAGCTCAAGGACCGCAATATCAGAGGCAGCATCATTCATCTTGCTCAGAGTAATGGGTGTACCTATCTCGGAATTAAAATTCTTTTCCGTATGATAAACCTTTCCTTCTGCTTCGAGCGCACAGGTGATCATTTCTCTTGTTGTAGTCTTTCCCACGCTTCCGGTCACTCCGACAACCTTCTTTGTGTATTTCTTTCTGAAATATTCACCGAGTGTCTGAAGCGCCTCCAATGTATCGTCAACCTTAATGTATGCCTTCCTTGAATCACCGTCATCCGGTATCTCGATATCTTCTGCCGTAAATGTGGCCGATGCCTTTTCCATTGCACTTTTTATAAACTTATGACCGTCTGCATTTTCTCCCTTCAGAGGAACGAAAATATCCCCTTCCTTGGCAACTCTCGAATCAATACAGATATCATTTATAAGTATATCGGGATATCCCGATATAAGCCTTCCGCCGACCGCGCCTGCAATCTCACTAACCTTTACATTTCTCATCTGTTCATATCCTCACAGTTAAATTTAAGCACTCCTACCTGTAAACTACCTGCTTTGCAATCTTATCGGAATCTTCCTTTGAAAGAAGTATCTCGATTATCTTGAGAGCAAAATCTATTGATGTTCCGAGTCCCCGGCTTGTGATGAAGTTGTCATCAACGGCTACCGTAACATCAGGCATCTGAACTCTCGCGCCTATCAGCTTTTCCTCAAGCCCGGGATAGCAGGTTGCCTTCCTTCCCATAAGGAGACCCATTTCTCCGTAGATAGTAGGAGCCGCACAAATAGCAGCAAGATATCCGTTACGATCATTCTGCTTTCTGATAAGCTCGGCAAGAACCTCGTTTGCCTTTAAGGTATCGGTTCCCTTCTTTCCTCCCGGAAGTACTATCATCTCCGGAAGCGAAGCAACATCCTTAATGTTCATATCGCAGCCTATAGGTATACCGTGACTGCCCATCGTATCATTTGTCTTCTCTACGGAGACCGTTTTAATCTCTATTCCTGCTCTTCTGAGTAAATCCACCACAGTAAGCGCCTCTATCTCTTCTGTTCCGTCTGCCATAAAAATGTAAACCATGACCTACCTCCTGTTATCTGATAATAAAAAACGTTCCAAAAATAGTTTTAGCATCTTGACGACACTTAGTTTATAATACAACTTGTACCGGTAAATTACAATGTTTTATCGAAAGGGAAGAACATGGAAATCGAGAAAAAATATCTTATAAAAAATATACCTTTTTCACTTGAAGGCTACGAGCACCACGAGATTTCGCAGGGCTATATTTCAACAAGCCCCGTTATAAGGATCAGAAAAAAAGATGATATGAACATCCTCACAATAAAGGGAGGCGGTCTCTCGGTCCGGGAAGAATACGAGCTTCCCATTACCGACGAGGAATACATAAGTCTCTCCGAAAAGATAAGCGGAAATCTTATCGAAAAGACAAGATACCTTATCCCCGATAATCAATTTGAAAACAAAAGCAGTCTTCTTACTATCGAGCTCGACATTTTTCACGGTGTCTTCAAAGGTCTCATCTACGCCGAGGTGGAATTCCCGGATGAAGAGTCCATGAAAAAATATAACCCCCCTGCCTTTTTCGACAGAGAGGTTACCGAAGATTTTAATTTCACAAATGCTTCGCTGAGTGAAATGCAAAGCAGTGAGATAAACGATTTTCTACGAGGGCTCGGCATTAGTTGAATCAAGACTTGCGATGGCCTTGAAAATGCATCTTACCGTGAAGAAAAATCCTATTATCAAAACTATAAATGACGGTATCAGATATCCCAGCGCCTGATTGATGCTTTCTACAAGCATTGCAAAGGTAACGGCGAAATAACAGAAGTAAAAGCATTCCGAAACAGTCAGGATATTATCGTATTTTTTGATAATGGGCAATACGAAAATCATCAAAATGAGACTGTAGATCATATAATTGATTGCCTTGCCTATCGCCACAACAAGGAAATCAAAGAACAGACCCGCATATATAAGCGGAATAGTCTGCACAAGCATATCATTGTCAAAGCCCTCGGGGAGTATCTCGGTCAGATTTCCCGAAGCAAGAGTCACATTTCCCTCATCTCCCTGAGACATGATAATGCTGTACTTCTTACTTCCGAAATTGATATATAAAGCATATTCCTCTGACATCTCATCCGTCATCGTAACAGCCTCTTTGGAAGTATCCACATAAAAATGCACAGAGGATATTTCCATATCAAAGTGCTTCGAAGCTTTAAACACCCCGTCTTCAAAGCTCATGGCGGGCATGCTCTTCGAAAACAGATTATTAAAACCTCCAAAGCCGGCTATAACCGCTGCCGCGGGAATCACAAAGGTCATTATGCTCATAATGATCGCAGTGACAATAATATATGTATTTTTATGTCTGAGTGAATCCTTTGCAAGAGCAAAGTATTTGGATGGCTTTGTTATCGACGCAGCCAGTTGTTCAAAAAATGACATATACTCTTAACACCTCTTCCAATATGTTCAAGGTATTATACACCCAATCGAAAAAAAAGTCATCACAATTCTTTATATCAGTTCAAAATGCCTCATGGCATCAGATATTCCGTGTTCCAATATGTCGCCGGTTATATATGACGCTTTTTCTTTACATTCGTCCGTCGCATTTCCCATCGCCACGGAAATCCCTGCATATTCCATCATTTCAATATCATTATTGCTGTCTCCGAAAACAAATGAGTCCTCTTTTGCAATGCCGAAGTGCTTCAAAACGAATTCTATCCCGGTCGCCTTTGAAAAGCCCTTGGAAACAACCTCGTAAAAGTCTCCCTCTCTGTCTATTATGGTATAATCCTTTTCCATAGCCTTTATAAATGTGTCTCTGTCCGAATTTTGATCATACCATATTGCAAATTTATCAAATAAAAACTCATCGGAATAAATGTCTCTTTCGATCCTTCTGTCGGTGCCGAGGAAGAATTCGAAGATAGGTATCCTCTCAATCCCTTCCATCTCCATATCAATGGAAATACGGTCATTTTTTTCAAATGCTCCGTACATCCTGCACTGCCTGCTAAGTAGCGCGATCCGAAGACATTCCTCTCTCGGAAGCGTCCTGTAAAAAAGCTCATCATCTTTATAAACTATATTAGTACCGCAGCCCATAACAAGCCCGTCGAAATCTGACTTTATATAATCTTCGACATTGATATAGACCCGGCCCGTATTGATAAACAAAAGATGCCCGTTTGCTTTTGCCTTTCTTATGGCTTCACGCGTATCATCCGGAAAAATCTTTCTTTCATCATTCGTGATCAAGGTTCCGTCTATATCAAAAAATAATACTTTTCTGTTCATGTACAATTCCTACTTTATTCAGGGAAAAACATCCGGCCGGCATTTACGGCATTTATATCTGCTTCATAAGGTTGACCATCTCTATAGCACCGAGCGCACAGTCATAGCCCTTGTTTCCTGCCTTTGTACCGGCTCTTTCTATAGCCTGTTCAATGTTATCTGTAGTAAGGATACCGAACATAACCGGAAGCTCCGATTCCATGGAAACAGCAGCTATTCCCTTTGATACCTCATTACATACATAATCATAATGACTTGTCTGTCCTCTGATAACGGCTCCGAGGCAGATGATCGCATCATACTTTCCGGACTTTGCCATCTTTTTTGCAACTACGGGAATCTCAAATGCTCCGGGAACCCAGGCGATAGTTATATCATCCTCGCTTACCCCGTGTCTTTCCAAGCCGTCAAGTGCTCCTCCGACAAGCTTTGAAACGATAAACTCATTAAATCTTGCCGCTACAATTCCGACACGCATTCCTTCCGAAACTACATTTCCTTCAATCTTCTTCATGATAATTCTCCCTTCATAACGATAGTTCGATTGCTATCTGATTTTTCTATTTTTTTCTATTTTTTTCTATTTTATTTTTTTCTATTTCTTTCTATTTCTTTTTCTATTTCATAATCTTCGGTTTTCTTTATTCTGTATTAAATTAAGCTTTCCTGCATTTTTTTGTGAAACCTCACGAAAGCTCATCCAGCATATGACCCATCTTTTCCTTCTTGGTCTTTAAGTAGAAAAGATCATAAGCTGAAGGCTGTATTTCGATCGGAACTCTCTCCACTATCTCAAGATTATAGCCTGCAAGGCCGTATATCTTCGAGGGATTGTTGGTCAGCAGCCTCATTTTTCTTATACCCATATCAACCAGTATCTGAGTTCCGATTGTATAGTCCCTGGCATCTTCGGGGAAGCCGAGCTTGAGATTTGCCTCAACCGTATCCATACCCTGATCCTGAAGTGCATATGCCTTTATCTTATTGATAAGCCCTATGCCCCTTCCCTCCTGTCTCATATAAAGGAGCACGCCCCTTTTTTTTTTTTCTTTCATCCTGAGCGCACAGTCGAGCTGATCGCCGCAGTCACATTTAAGAGAACCGAATGCGTCACCTGTAAGGCACTCGGAATGCACTCTTACAAGCACGGGTTCCTCCGTTGTAACATCACCCATCTTAAGTGCCACATGATGCTCGCCGTTAAGCTTATTGATATATCCAATGATCTCAAACTCTCCGTATTTCGTCGGAAGTAATGCTTTTGTGACACATTCCACAAATACTTCATGCCTCTTTCTGTAATCAACCAGTTTTTCTATGGTCGATATCTTCAGGTCATGCTCTGCGGCAAACTTAAGAAGGTCGTCCTTTCTCGCCATGCTACCGTCATCATTCATTATCTCGCAGCAAAGTCCGACAGGCTTAAGACCGGCAATCTTCATTAGATCGACCGTTGCTTCGGTGTGACCGTTTCTTTCAATGACTCCGCCCTTTTTTGCCTGAAGCGGAAACATATGACCCGGTCTTCTGAAGTCATCCTTTTTTGCGTCATCCGATACAAACATTCTCGCAGTGATTCCCCGTTCAGCGGCGGAAATTCCGGTAGTGGTGCTGATATGATCGATGGACACACTGAATGCAGTCGTATGATTATCCGTATTTACTATGCACATTTGAGGCAGATTGTATCTGTCACTGTAAATATCATCCATCGGCATGCATATAAGTCCCCTCGCATACTTAGCCATGAAATTCACATTTTCGGTCGTTGCAAATTCAGCAGCGACAATGACGTCACCTTCGTTCTCTCTGTTTTCATCATCAAGAAGCACAATGGGCTTCCCTGCCCTTAAATCTTCAACTATCTCTTCAATCGTATTAAACATATCTCTTGTCCTTTTTTATTTAAATATAATATGCCATTCATTTATATATTGCCGTTCATTTATATTTTGCAGGTCATACAAAGTCGTTTAGCCGAGAAATCCGTACTCACCGAGCTTATCCATGGTAAGGCCGCTTCCGGTCTTACTTTTTCCGTCTGATCCGGATGGCCTGAGCAGTTTTTCCACATACTTTCCGATAATGTCATTTTCGAGATTCACCGTATCGCCTTTCTTCTTTTCAAGGATCGTAGTCTCGTTTTTTGTATGAGGTATTACCGAAACCTTAAAGCATTCACTGTCGACATAAGCAACGGTCAGGCTTATACCATCGATTGCGACTGAGCCTTTTTCAACTATGTATTTAAGGATACTTTCGGAAGCGGAAATCGTGATCCAGGTAGCATTTTCTTCATTCTTTATATCTCTGATCGTTCCCGTTCCGTCAATGTGTCCGGATACTATATGACCGCCCAGCCTTGTGTCGGGACGGAGCGCTCTTTCAAGATTCACCCGGTCTCCCGCTCTTAAATTTTCGAGCGATGTCCTTCTTACTGTTTCCGGCATCACATCTACAGTGAAGCCGTCAGGATGAACATCAGTTGCTGTGAGACAAATACCGTTTACGGCTATGCTGTCTCCCACCTTCACATCATCCATTATCTTTTTTGCCTTTATACTCATGGAAAATGAAACGCCGTTTCTTCTTAAGCCTTCGACAGTTCCCGTTTCCTCAACTATCCCGGTAAACATATAAATATCATTCTTCCCTTCTGATATATCTTGCATAAATATCATCACCGATAAGTCCCGTTTCCTTAAGCTCGAAATCCACGGCATCCTTCATTTTAGGAATTCCCGGGCCCTCCGCGGGAGTTATCGCATCCTTACCGCCTATCATTTTAGGTGCGATGAATACCCTGACCTCATTAATAAGATCATTTTCAAGCATACTGTAATTCAAGTTTCCGCCGCCCTCCAGCAGAATGCTGTCTATCCTCATCTTACCGAGAATGCTCATCAGACTTCTAAGATCGAGATGACCTCGTACAGACGGCAAAAAAAGCATTCCAACATTATACTTCTTAAGCTCATCCACCTTAAGCTTTTTTGAAGCGGTAACATTATCTGACGCAACAACAAATGTTTTTATCTTGTCCGCAGTACTGACTATCTGAGAAGAAAGCGGTATCCTCAGGTTGCTGTCACAGATGATCCTTATGGGATCATTTCCGTTTTCTATCATCCTGCAGTTAAGCAAGGGGTCATCGGTAAGCACTGTATCTATTCCGCACATTACAGCCTGAAAACGATGTCTCATCTGATGGACGACCTCTCTTGACTTATCGCAGCTGATCCATTTGCTGTCGCCTTCCTTTGAAGCAATCTTCCCGTCCATAGTCATAGCGTATTTCATTATCACATAAGGAGTCTTTGTTTTAATGTAATGAAAAAATACATAATTAATCTCATTGCATTCCTCCTCCATCACATGAGTAACTACCTCGACTCCGTTTTGACGGAGAAAGAAAACGCCCTTTCCGTTTACAAGAGGATTGGGATCGTCGGAGCCGACATAAACCCTCTTTATCCCGGCCTCTAAAATGGCGTTTATACAGGGAGGCTGATGTCCGGTGTGGGAGCAGGGCTCCAGCGTCACATACATCTCGGCCCCCTCCGTATCCTCTGTTGCGTTATTTATAGCCATACGCTCGGCATGAATATCCCCGTATCTGGCATGATAGCCTTCCCCGATTATTTTTCCGTCTTTTACGATAACGGCACCTACGAGAGGATTCGGATTTACATATCCTACGCCCTCCAAAGCAAGCTCTATGGCTCTTTCCATATACTCCTTCTGATATGCCACTTTCTTTACCCCTTTTTTCGAATAGTATAAATCACCCGAGTAATATTAACCGATCAAGCAGTTAAAAAAGGCCCTGAATCATATAGATTCAGGGCACGTTAAAAATTCGATTTTCTTCACTTCTCTCATCCAGACTTTACTGTCGGTTTCGGATTCTCACCAAATCAGCTTTCGCTCGCGAACTTGTACCACATGGTCATCATCGCCGGTCGGGAATTTCACCCTGCCCTGAAGTATAATATTAAATTATCGCATTTTCAGTTATTGAATTTCCGGCTATTATGATTCCTTGCCGATTGAAAGGAATCCGCCTTCACTTGCATGGAGAATTCTTGAAAGACCGATATTCTTTCTGGATTCATCAGTAGCGACATAAATCTCGCCCGTCTCAACAAGTGATTTTGATATCTTAGTAACCTCATCCTTAAACTGAAGCATCTGTCTTCTGTCTCTTGAACTGAGCTTAAAGATATACTGATTCTTCGAGCTGATAAGAAGAATACTGAAGGAATGGATGTTATCCTTAGTCTCTCTCATTCCGGAACCTATCATACGGCTGTTAGCAATGATAACATCCGCATTGTCATCGGGAAGGTATTCGGAAAGAATGAGCTTATATATCTTCAAGTAATCATCCTCATTTTCAACCTTTACCGGAAGCTCAGCAACCGCAAATTCGATAACGGAATCCGCAAGCTTAATGGTACCGCCGTCATCATTGATAACAGCTGTTGTTTCCTTCGGAACAAGGAGTCTGAAGAATTTATTTTCGATAACCTTTTCCTTGGGTGTAGCTTCCTTGACGATAAGCTCGGGATAGGTCTTCTCCAGCTTATTCATGGAAATGATAGCCGAATCCTCTCCTGTTTCCGCTGAAGTTATAAGTACCTCGTAAAGCTCTTTTATCTGAGGAGTTACATACTTAACAAGCTCCGTAACCTTTTCAACCGCGGGAACATATGCCATCGCCGCATTTTCGATATAAAGATTAATGAGCTCTTCCTTGGTAGCTCCCTTTGACTCCTTATATTCTATTACCTTATAAAGATCCTTCTTATCGAAGCCGTCATAGTGATTATCATATGCCTTCTCAAAGAATTTAAGAGCCTTTTCTCTGTCTGCACTTCCTGCCTCTATCGCTTCTCTCTCATAGATACGACCAAGCTCATAAGCTGCCTGAACGCTTCCGAGACCGAGTGCCTCCTGGAAGGCTTTCTCTATTTCGTAGCTGTTGGCAATATAGAATACCTGACTCTGCTTCATAAGAGCAACCTTGATAGCTGTTGCCGCAGAGCCTGCCTCTATAGCTCTCTCCCACTTTTCGATAGCCTGCTGCAGATCCTCACCATGAAGATCCTCGATATCCTTTATGTAGGCATCTGCTTCAAGAATACCGTTTTTCTGTGCTTTCTTGAAATATTCAAGAGCCTTGATACCGTTTCTCTTGTCTCTGAGAAGTCCGTAATAATAGAATCTTCCGAGATAGAAAGGAACTCTCTTATGTCCGAGTCTCTCAGCATTCTCATACCAGTTGAGAGCCTTCATATAATCCTTAAGCTGCTGATCGTATATATTTCCGATAAGGAAAGCAAGATCGGGATCCTTTGTAGCATCAAAGAGCTGCTTGGAATAGCTTATGGTCTTCTCTATATCACGATAGGGTGAATCATTATCGTAATAAAGATCTATAAGAAGATAGCTGGCCTTGATACTTCCAAGTTTAAGCGCCTGCTTTGCAGCGGTCATGGCACCCTCGTAATCCTCAAGGTAATAGCAGTAAAGAGCCTCGCTGTAATACTGATTATCCTTTCTGTTAAGTGATGCATCACTTACTCTGGTAGGATTAACAAATGCAAAGCTGTTTGCCGTTTCAAATATGATCTCCTCGTACTGCTCTATGATCTCCATCGTTGCACAGACAAATCTCATACAAGCAAGACGACGACCCGAGTAAAACGCAAATGTAACGATACCTTTATTCATTTCCTTATGATAGAAGGTCGTACATATACCGTCCGCATACTCAGTAATGTAAGGCTTCAGCTGAAGCTCTTCATCAAATGCGTCGTTGCAGTAACGAAGATAATTTTCAAGTGTTTTCTTTGAATCTCTGGGAATACTGTCATAGGTTACATACATTTCGAAATCCCTGTATGTAAGGTTGGGAGCATAATACTCCTCGTCAGTTTCTTCATTTATAGTCTTAACCCAGTCCTTGGGAAGCTTATGTATATAACCGTCTACCTGGTTATGAACATATGTATACTGATACTGAAGACTTGCAGGATCTATAACCTTATAACGAGGCTCCTTACCCTTTTCCTTACGGGTCTCGGATATCTCCGTATACAGCTTATCCTTCTCTTCAAACTCGATGCTGTCTGTATGCTTGCTTGCGTAATCTACACGGTCATAAGCAGTCATAGCCTTCTGATCGCCCATATCAACAAGCTTTCTGTACCAGTACATAGCCTTTTCATAATCAATGGGAATTACATTCTCGCTCTTGTTACCGTACTGATCGACTCTCGAAAGACCGTTTTCATAAATGGAACCGAGGTTCATATAAGCAGCCTTAACTCCGGAATTTGCAGCCTTCTCAAAGAATGAAACTGCCTTGGAGAAATTCTGAGCCTCAAGGAGAAGCTTTGCTATCTTGTATAATACCTCACCTTCATTGGTCTGATTTGCGTATTTCTCGTAATATACAGCGGCTTTGGAAAGATTCGGCTTGGTAGTAGCATTTTTGTACTTACCGGTCTCATAATACTCGCCGAGTATAAGAAGAGCATCTGTACCGAACTTTTTATAATTTTCATCCATAAGACCGATATCGGAGATATTTTCAAGTATCTCAACAGCCTCGTCTCCATTTGCATTATCCATAAGGTTCATCGCCTTATCAAACTGAAGCTCTACGCTGCTCTTATTTGAACGACCTCCGCCAATCTTAGAAAGTATCGGAATATTTTTAACCAGATTACCGAAAAAACCCATCTATGATCCTCCAAAAACAACAAGTCAAATTAATTATCTCATTGTGCCCATAAAACATTAACTGCACACATAGTTGATTTTAACACAATAATGTATCACAGGCAATTACTTTATGCTCTACGCGAAGTTCTTTTCTCCGCTGAGATACTGTGTAATGGTACTTACAGCCTCTTCCTCATCACTTCCGTCCGCTTCGATCAAAAGTTCATCCTCGCTTTTATATCCCACATCGGTCATGAGGCTCATCATTCCCATGATAGACTTGGCGTTTATACGCTTATTTCCGTCGATCAGGAATACCGTGCTTTCATACCTGCTGGCCAGCTGTACCACAACAGCAGCCGGTCTTGCCTCTTCCTTGTTATTCAAGCTCACTTTGAAACCCTTTGTTATCATTGTAACTACTCCTTAAGATTATTAAAGTTTTGAATTTCTTATATCATCAGCCAGCAGCTTTATCCTGCGAAGCCTGTGATTAACACCTGATTTCCCGATAGGCGGATTGATAAGCTCCCCCAGCTCCTTTAGTGAAATATACGGATTCTCAAGTCGAAGATCCGCAATCTCCCTGAGGCTGTCGGGTAATGAGTCAAGTCCCTTTTCCGACTCGATCAGTCTTATATCGTCTATTTCATTCGCAGCGGCAACAGCTATCCTGTTCAGATTAGCCGTATCGCAGTTCACTCCCCTGTTGACGGAATTTACAAGCTCCTTGTATATCCTCACATTCTCATATTTCATCATCGCGCTTGATGCACAGACTATGCTGAGGCAGTTTACGATATCATCGCTGTCCTTCAGATATGCGATATATTCATTCCTTCTTTGAATGATCTTGAAGTTGATCTCAAAGCGTGAAAGAATCTCACATAAAAAAACAGCCATTTCTTTATCGGCAAATGCGATTTCGAGATGATACCCTTTCTCGGGATCGGTCACGGAGCCTGCCGCAAGAAACACCGCTTTGAAGAATGCCCTTTTGCAACAGTCCTTTTGAAAATTAACTCTGTTCGGAACTAATCTTCCATCCTCACAGCTAAGCTTCAGAGAAGTGATAAGCTTCCGGACCGTTTCGGGATTCGAAACAGATATTACACCATCACGTATAAAAATATCAAGAGAAAGATTTTCTTCATCCTTAAAACGGATACGCAGAAAGTCCTTTAATGACCTTTCAACATACTTCTGAATGTAATCCTTCTCTATCCTGATATTTATTGAATTTTCCTTTAAATAACCCGCCGAAGAAAGGATTCCGGACAGGAATGCTATCCTGCAATGCTCGGCTTTTTCTCTTTTTTCGACTATCTCTTTTTTTGTATCACTTGAAAAGGACATTACTGCTCCTTAACCATGACTTATGTCTCTGTGGTTCTTTATTACAATATAGTTTTCGGAAGCGAGATGCTCCGAAAGAAGATTTGCCACCGTAACGGATCTGTGTCTTCCGCCGGTACATCCGATCGCGATAACGAGACGCCTTCTTCCCTCTTTATCCTTAAAATGAGGTATCAGAAAATCGATCATATCAAAGAGCTTTGAAATGAATTCATGTGACTCATCACTGTTCATGACATAATCTCTGATCATCTGTTCATCCCCGGTATGCTCACGAAGCTCGTGAATATAATAGGGATTCGGCATAAATCTTACATCAAATACATAATCGGCATCTCTCGGTATACCGTATTTATATCCGAAGGAGGTGACGGAGATCAGTACACCCGCGTCCTCGGTATCTCCTGAAAAAATATCACCTATCTCTATACGAAGGTCCTTCTCGGTCTCATTTGTGGTATCTATCATATAGTCGGCATGATCACGAAGATACTTCAGAAGATTTCTTTCACTTGAAATGCCCTGCTGAAGGTCTCCCTTACGGGCAAGCGGATGCTCTCTTCTGGTCTTTTTGAATCTTTTTATCAGATCGGTATCATCGGCATCCAGAAATAAAATTTCGTAGGTAAAGTCTTCCTTTTTCATCAGCTTTTTCATGACGCTTTCAATCCTGGCCAGTCCCTTGGAATTTCTCGCATCAATACCTACCGCGATATTACTGTATTCTTTTTCACCGTTTTTCATAATATCGGCAAAGTCACCGATAAGATCCACGGGGAGATTGTCGACGCAATAAAAGCCCAGATCCTCAAGGGTCCTGAGTGCTGTTGATTTACCTGCGCCGCTCATGCCTGTAACTATAACGAATCTCAAGCTACACCTCCCTAAATTCCCCCATGAAGCGAACCTCCGGTTCCATTTCGACACCGAATTTTGATCTCACTTCGCTTTGAACATACTTTATAAGCTTATATACATCTGTTGAGGTCGCACCTCCCTTATTTATGATAAATCCGCAATGCTTTTCGGAAACCTCAGCTCCTCCGATACTATAACCTGCAAGTCCGCAGTCCATTATAAGCTTTCCGGCAAAGTAGCCTTCGGGTCTTTTAAATGTGGAGCCGGCCGACGGAAATTCTATAGGCTGCTTTTCCCGTCTCTTTCGGGAAAGCTCTTCCATTTTTGCGCTGATTTTTTCCTTGTCTCCCTTTTCAAGCTTCATCATTGCTCCGAGGATTATCATTTTCTTTTCCATACATATACTGTATCTGTAAGAAAAATGCATATCTTCAGCAGGAATCCTTACGAACTCACCGTCATAAAAAGCGTCAACACAGACTATCACATTTTTCATCTCACCATCGTAGGCGCCTGCATTCATCACAACGGCTCCGCCGAGAGTACCCGGAATTCCCGAAGCAAATTCAAGTCCGGTAAGTGAATGATCTCTTGCAGTTTTCGAAAGCACCGATAGCAGAACTCCCGAAGCTGCATAGATATTATCTCCGTCAATCTTTATGTCGGAAAAATCATCACCCAGCTGTATCACCGTTCCTCTGATGCCGCTGTCAGAAACCAGAAGGTTGCTTCCGTTTCCTATGATGTAATACTTTTCGTTTTTATCATCTAATTCTTTGATCAGACCTTTGAGTTCTTCCGCATTCTCTATCTTTATGAGGCAGTCAACAGGTCCGCCTGTCCTGAAGGTAGTATGAAGACTCATCGGTTCATTATATAATCGTATCATAAATAATCCTTCACGATATTTTTAATTAAGTATGCTGGCAGCTCCGCCATACATTCCGGCATCATTTCCGAGTGTTGCCAGTTTAAATTCAGTCTTTCTGCAAGCATGGAATGCATATGCACGATAATGCTTTTCCACCGCATCGAGAAGTATCTGTCCGGCACGGGATACGCCGCCTCCGATTACGAATACCTCAGGATCAACAACACAGGCTGTAGCCGAAAGTGCAAGTCCGAGCTTCTTTCCGAGCTCATCAACAAGTGATGCCGAAAGCTCATCTCCCTCCTTTGCAGCATCGAATATCTCCTTTGCAGATACATACTGAACGCTGCGAAGCTTTGAGGGCTTATCGGAAGAATTAAGAGCAATCTTTGCCATTCTTACTATTCCGGTCGCTGATGCGTACTGCTCAAGACATCCGGTTTTTCCGCAGTTACATACCTCTGTTTCTTCGGGATCGACAGTCATATGTCCTATCTCACCGCCTGCGCCGTTTGTACCTGCTACCATTTTTCCGTCAAGAATGATTCCGCCTCCTACGCCTGTTCCGAGGGTTACCATTATCTGATTCTTGTAGCCTTTTCCGCCACCCATCCACATTTCACCGAGGGCTGCCATATTGGCGTCATTTCCGGCTTTAACCGGAAGTCCCGTAAGTGACGAAAGCTCGTCAGCCACATTAAAAATACCCCAGCCGAGATTTACGCATTTTATAACGGTTCCGTCATCTCTGACAGGTCCGGGAACACCCATTCCTATGCCGGCAACATCAGCCTTTGAAATTTCCTTTTCTTTGATCTTATCATCTATTGAAGCAGCTATATCACTGAGGATATACTTTCCGCCTTCATCGGTTCTTGTGGTTATCTCCCATTTTTCGAGAAGCTTACCTTCTACGGAGAATAAGCCTATCTTGACTGTTGTTCCGCCTATATCTACTCCAAATACATATTCTGCCATAACCTTCTTCCTCCTAAATTCATTATTAAATATCCACGCCGTCCGAACGGTATAATGCTTTTTGTCGACTCATCTCTCGAACGGTGAGGGTGCCCCTAGCGGTGCTAAACTCTCACTTCGCCTCCGGCTCGTGAATCGTTAAGCACCGAGACCCTCAACGGTCTCAAAAAGCACAATACCGTCCGAACGGCTGTGTATGAAATAAACATTTTAATAGTATATATATCTTTAATGCATGAACATCAGTTAATCATGTTTCGTGTCACTCTATTATACAGCTCCTGAGCGGCGTTATAACCCATCTTCTTTTGACGATGATTTACGGCTGCAGACTCTACAATTATCGCCAGGTTTCGACCGGGTCTGATGGGAATCGAGTGGCTGACCACCTTATTTCCGAGGAATTCAACATACTGATCCTCAAGACCGAGTCTGTCATAATTCTTATCCTTATCCCACTCTTCAAGCTTTATGACAAGGTCTATCTGCTGCGAGGTCTTAACACATTCTATACCGAACATACTCTTTACATCGATTATTCCGATTCCTCGGAGTTCTATGAAATGTCTTGTTATTGCGGGTGATATACCGATAAGCTGTTCATCACTTATCTTCTTGATTTCCACCACATCATCGGCAACAAGTCTGTGTCCTCTTTTAATAAGTTCAAGAGCAGCCTCACTTTTTCCTATTCCGCTGTCTCCCATTATAAGGATACCTTCACCAAAAACATCTACAAGCACAGCATGAACGGATATTCTCGGCGCAAGCTCCTCATGGAGGTAACGAACCGTCTCATGAACAAACGAAGAGGTGGTCTGTTTACTTGAAAGTATGGGAATACCATGCTTTTTTCCTGCCTCTATGACAAAATCATAAGGTTTTATATCACGACAGAAAACAAGACAGGGTATCGGATAACTGAAAAGCTTATCAAATAATATCTCTACATCTTCGTTTCTTTTATGCAGATCGGCTATATATGCATTTTCCACATTTCCGAGTATCTGTAT
>CACYCJ010000360.1 GCA_902772925.1 uncultured Lachnospiraceae bacterium | reverse complement strand
GGGGTTCCGGAAATATGGATGAAAAAACAGATAACAAGAAAAGAAAAATCGGAAGAGTCAGGATCGGAAAAATGTGTACCGGATGCATGGCGTGCAGAAACGCCTGCCCTACGGGGGCCATCGGTCAGAAAATTGATAAGTACGGCTTCGTTATGCCCTGTGTGGATAGGGATAAGTGCATTGGCTGCGGAGCCTGCGTCAAGGCGTGCCCTGCAGGAATGTGCCGGAAGGTTGTTGCAGAAGACTCCTCAGGCGAAAATAAGTCAAAACTGTCTCTCGAAAAAGACAGCGTAAATACACATAAAACCTTCCCGATAGCGGCTTTTTCCGCGTACCACAGAGAGCCTCGTGTGCAGAGGATTTCTTCGTCGGGAGGCGCATTTTATGCTCTTGCAAAATGTGTCATTGAAAATGGCGGGATAGTGTTCGGCTGCAGATATGATATAGAGCTTAAGGGGGCATTTCTCGCGGATACAGATACCTATCCGCTTGAGAGCCTTCTTACAAGCAAGTATGTCGAAAGCTACATCGGTGACGGCCTTAAAAAGGTCCGCTCGGAGGTTGTGAAGGGCAGAAGAGTCCTTTTCTGCGGGACGCCCTGCCAGACTGCCGGAGTGGCTCAGTACATCTTAAGTACAGTGAAAACGAGCAAGACCGGTAGTTCCGGAGAACTGCCGGAGAATCTTTTGCTCGTAGATTTTACCTGCGGAGCAGTGTCGGCTCAGCCGCCGCTCAGAGAGCATCTTTGCAATCTGGAGAAAAGGTACGGAGCAGCTGCCGCAAGAATGAGCTTTCGCGACAAGGATTACGGATGGGGGCAGTATGCATTTACGGCTGAATTCGAAAACGGTAAGAAATACAGGAGAACGGCTATGTCGGATCCATATTTCTGGTGCTTTTTAAGGTCGTCGGATCAAAGACTATCATGCCACGGATGCCGGTTTTCGGCAGATCACCGTTCCGACATCGTGCTTGCGGATTTCTGGAGATGCTATCAGTTTGATGTGAACAGAAATGACAGCGGCGGGCAGAGAAAAGGAATTTCCCTTGCCCTTGCAATGACACCCAAAGGGCTAAGTGCCCTGAAGGAAGCTTCCGGAAGCCTTCACATGAAAAGGATAGATACTAAGGCGGCAAGCTACAATCTGACTCCGAGAGAGCTTAATCTAAAGAAACTCCCTGAGATAAGAAGAGATCAGTATTTAGCATATAAAAAAGGTGTAAGATATCTCAGAAGGAGAATTCTCACACCTCGTGAAAGACTTCATTTTGCAATCCGACAATTTGTGATGGACAGTCCTGTTTTAACCCGGTTATTTCCGGGTACAGTCGGAAACGGTCAGATAGTAAGATGATTATGTAAATAATTATGCAAAAAATACGTTTGAAATATAATAAATGCCGCTGATGACAAGTATAAATACAAAAAGGATAACAAGCACAGAGAGAAGCAGCTTTCGTTCTTTTACTATAGTTGCGATGAATTCTCTGAAAAATGCATTGATCCAGAAGTAGGATTTGGTCTTGCTTCCGATCCCTTCGATATCATTAATGCCCTGCTCGCTTGCGATAAGACCCGCCCTCATAACATGGTAGTTTGTAGTGGAATATGCAATCGCCGCGTCTTTATTTTCATTTTTTATGAGATCATAAGAAAACTTTATATTCTCATAGGTGTTTGTCGAACTATTTTCCGACAGTATGTCCGATTCGGGAATGCCCTGTGAGATAAGGTAGTTTTTCATACATTCCGATTCTGAGATAATCTCATCGGAACCTTTGCCTCCGGAGGGGACAAATTTAATGCTCTTTCCGGTGGCTTTTTTTTGCATCTCCCTAAACTCAACTGCTCTGTCAATCCTGCCCTGAAGCAGCTTTGTGGGAGTTCCGTCCTTTAACATTTTGCATCCCAGGATAATGATATAATCCTTATTGAATTCGGGAATGTGTTTGGCTGCCTTTATACAGATGATTATCGTACCCAGGAGTATACATTCGGAGAATGCCACATACTGATATAAGAGACAGTTGATAAAGGTGACTATGAAATTTATGAGGCTTTCAGGGTTATGAAGCTCAACTATCATTACTTGATTATATAGGAATTCCTCTAAAAGTGCGGGGAATAAAATAGCGACGATCAGCGAAAAACCGATGAATGTGCCTATGAGGTTCCTGGGATTCAGTCCTTCCTTTACAAGCAGAACTATGTTGCTTACGGTTACAAAAAGCGACATCAGTATGGCGAGCGGAAACGAATAAAGTACAAACATAAAGCTGATATCAAATATATTTTCTATGGTTCTCAGAAGCCCCTGATAATCACCGATGCAGGTCAGCTGATATATAAAAGCAAATGACACATAAATGATAAGACCCATAAGGGCTATGTTCCCGTAGTTGTAAAGGTTCTCCTTGGAGGACAGCTTAAAGCTTCTTATAAGTACAAAAAGCAATAATCCGAGAATAATGGCTATGCTTATCGAGAAGATTGTATCCCCGCTACAGTCACCGAAAAAACTGTCTTTTGTGATAATCCCGGATTCATGAACAAAAATCTTAAATGTATGAATGACACTTTCCGAATCCGACAGGGTAATGTATGTTGAACCGCTTTTTCCGGGGATTGACGTCATCGTTATAAGGTAAGCGTCTTTATCTGTCTTTTGTTCGGTGATATTGATAAGGCCTTCGTCCTCAACAGTAACGGTAATATCGTCTGCTTCGAATTCGGTTTTTCCGTATTCGAAGTATCTGTATTTTTCCTTCGCGGTATAGGTTTTCCCTGTCAGCAGCATAATGGCATATGAAATGCCGAAAAGTATTGCGGAAAGGCTTATGATAAGGATGACCCAGAACAGTTTTTCTTTTTTGCTCATAGATAATCTCCGTTAGTTTTTTGATACGACTTTCTATTATATTGTTGCGATAACAAAAATTCAATGTTAAAATTCCAAATAAGTATTTTGTTCTGAAAAAGACCGACAGAACTCTATTAAAATGAAATGGAGACGATATTTATGTCCGAAGAAAAAAAAGAAACAGAAAAAACAGAAACAGAAAAAAAGGAACCGGATAATAATAAAACAGATATTAAGATTAATGAGAAAAAAGATAAGAAGAAAAACAAAAGAAAAAATAAGGAAAAAAAGATATCTACTTGGTTTATAGGCGTATTTTCCTTGTTTTTCCTGATCATTTCAGTGGTAAATATGTTAATCTTTATATTTGTACTGGACGGAACCATTTCACTCGCGAACATCTCTGTCCTTCAGTCGGAGGCGGCATATATTTCCAAGGTAATATCCTATGATGAAATAGATGATGAGAATGCATACTGGATAGAGCTTTCCGAATCATTTTTCGCAAAGGATATGGATTCGGGGAACTTTAAGTTATATGGGGTACTGCAGGCCGTATATACTGTTAAGAAAGGTCAGGATAATTTGCTGACATACGGTGCCGGTACATGGTTTGAGGAAGAAGATGAAAGAAAAGCAGGTGATGTGGTCTTAACTGAGGATATACCTTATGACCTGCAGAAGCAGATATTGGAACTGGCACCGGATGGGAAGGTATCATATGAGTACGAGGGTGAAATAGAAGGAAGCAAAGTAACCGGAACAGTATATGCCTTTCCTGTGACTGATGATAATGATGTTATTCGCGGATACCTGGTAGTTAAAGAGTATGCTGCATATCGGGAGGTGTCAAAGCTCATTCAGATTATGCTGTTTTCGGCACTTTTTGCTGCACTCGAAGTATTAATGCTGTTGATATTCATTATTATTTTGTATCAGCTTATCAGGAAAAGAATCATTTCTCCTCTTAAAAAGGTGAGGGGAGCAACCAAGGATTTTGTTGAGGTAAGTCGTAATGAAAACGACCCTTCAAAGTGGGTATTTAATAAACCGAAATTAAAAAAACGTGATGAAATAGAATCCGTTAATGATTCGGTTTCGACAATGGCTCGAGATATGTCTGAATTTATGCAGACTATCCTGAATGAAACAAAGGAAAAGCAGCGAATAGGTACCGAGCTTGAGCTTGCAGCCCAGATCCAGATGGGAGCATTGGAAACAAAATTCCCCGCTTTCCCCAATATAACCAATGTGGATATTTATGCACAGATGACACCCGCAAAGGAGGTCGGCGGCGACTTCTACGACTTCTTCCCTGTGGACGATACACATATCGGGCTTGTTATGGCGGATGTATCCGGTAAAGGCGTTCCCGCATCTATCTATATGATGATCGCAAAGATAATCCTCCGCCAGATCGCTATGATGGGAGATTCTCCCAAGGATACGCTTATCAGACTGAATGACCAGATAAGTGATAATAATCAGAACTCCATGTTTGTGACCATATGGTTCGGAATACTTGACGTCACTACCGGTCATGTGGTTGCTTCAAATGCCGGCCATGAATATCCGATCATTAAGGGTAAAGACGGCAAATATGAGATAATGAAGGATAAGCATGGAATGGTGCTCGGTGCAATGCCGGGTATTAAATACAGGGAGTATGAATTTAATGTCGAAAAGGGTGGTGCTCTTTTCCTTTATACGGACGGTGCTCCCGAGGCTACAAATGCAAATAATGAGCTTTACGGAATGGACAGGGTTGTTGAATCCCTGAATAAGAATCCCGAGCTTCCGGCTAAGGAGCTTATTGAAAGTCTTAAGAGTGATATTGATGAATATGTAGGAGATGCTCCGCAGTTTGATGATCTTACCATGATGTGCATACGAGTGCTTGATCAGTAATTATTTATAGCGCAGGAATGCTTCTTTAGGATGCATTGGAGAATGTTGTATGGCAGACGAAATAAAAAATGAGCAAAATGAAGAATCAGCTTATAATGATAAAAAAAAGAAAAAGGAGGCAGCCGGGGAAGCTGCCAGAAAGAAAATAATTGAAAAGAAAAAGGAGAAGGGGATCCTTGACAGTAACGGAAGAAAGGTAAAAAGGATTTCTGTATGGTTTACGTGCATGATCATTGCATTTTTTGTTCTGATCACGGCGTTGAATGATTTTGTTTTCATTGAGACATTACAGCATATAGTCTATCTCGGAAACGAAAGTACTGTTCAGGGTGAAGCGTCATACCTGAGTAATCTGATACACTATGATGAGATGGATGATGAGGATGCCGATTGGCTTAAAGTAGCCGATTCATATTTCAGACCTGAAGACATGTTGAAAGGCTATAGGCTGTATGGCATATTATCATCTGTTTATACTCTTATGATCGATGGTGATAAGCTTGTATACGGAGCGGGAAGATGGTACTTTCCGGAAAATGCGCATACCTGCGGAACCGTGGTTTCCGAAGATGAACTGCCATCGGATATTCAGAAAAAAATCCGTGAGCTTAGTGTAGGTAAAAGCTTGTCTTATGATACGAAAAACGGGAGCCTTGAATCCGATCAGTATGATCTTTTGTTTTACCCCATAGCTGACGATGGCGGCGTAATCTACGGTTATGTGGTATGTGAAGTGGATACGATGTATCGTGATTTGTCGCTTGTAGTTCAAATGTTCATCTTCGTAGGCACTTTTTCATTTGCTGAAATAGGGATAATGGCAGTATTCATTATAATCCTGTATTCTGTCATCAAAAAAAGGATCATTTCACCGCTCAAAAAGGTCAGAAAAGCAACAGAGGATTTTGTGGTGGTCAGCAGCGACGAAAAAGATCCTTCCAAGTGGGAATATAATAAACCTGTCCTGAAGAGACATGATGAAATAGATGTCGTTAATGATTCCGTTGCGACAATGGCTCAGGAAATGTCGGGCTACATGCAGACTATCCTGGATGAAACAAAAGAAAAACAGCGTATAGGCACGGAGCTTGAACTCGCAGCCGAGATTCAGATGGGAGCATTGGAAACAAAATTCCCTGCATTCCCTAATATAAAGACTGTGGATATTTACGCACAGATGACACCTGCAAAAGAGGTCGGCGGAGACTTCTACGACTTCTTCCCTGTGGACGATACACATATCGGGCTTGTTATGGCGGATGTATCCGGAAAGGGCGTTCCGGCCTCTATCTATATGATGATAGCAAAGATAATCCTCAGGCAGATTGCCATGATGGGTTATTCTCCTTCGGATACGCTTGTAAGACTTAATGATCAAATAAGCGAGAATAATCAGAACTCGATGTTTGTAACCGTTTGGTTCGGTGTACTTGATGTGGATACAGGCCATGTGGTTGCTGCCAACGCGGGACATGAATATCCGATCCTCAGGGGTAAGAACGGTAAATATGAGGTGATGAAGGATAAGCACGGAATGGTAATTGGCGCAATGCCGGGCATGAAATACAAGGAGTATGAATTTGATGTCGAAAAGGGCGGAGCGCTTTTCCTTTATACAGACGGAGCGCCCGAAGCTACGAATGCAGACAATGAGCTTTTCGGAATGGACAGAGTCGTAGAATCCCTGAATAAAAATCCCGAGCTTTCGGCAAAGGAGCTGATCGAGAAGCTGAAGAAGGATATCGACGAATATGTCGGAGATGCTCCTCAGTTTGATGACCTTACCATGATGAGCATAAGGATTCTCGATACTAAGTAGTTTGACATGCTTCCGGGATTGCGGGAACTGCGATAGCAATGGAGCAACCCGCATCATGCCATAAAATATAAAAAAATAACGGGAACGGATACACGACCGCGTTTTGTAAATTTATGTTTACAAAATGCGGTCGTGTATCCGTTCCCGTTTTTTTAGGTGGTGTTGAATTTACTGGTTATTCCAGCCGACATCGTATATGACTTTTCGGTCTACCGGCTTATCGTTAACCATGAAACGGCAGCGGCCGTTAATAATCCTGAAGTCGTCATCCTTTGTGTAGGAGTCGATGTCAAGGGCATTATGAACATTGGATTTTATATCGGACGAGTTAAGGAAAACCTTGGAGGGCATGTCCTTCCCGCCGAATATGAGACCGTTCTCTCCGACGATTTCCAAAGAAACCGAGGAGTGGTCTGCAATTATCGTTGATTTACCGTTAAGAGCTCCGAGACAGGTGGAAATGTCGGATCTTAAACTGAGATCAGCGCTTATCTCGTCAAATTTTATCTCGGATGACTCTCCGTAAAGCGTTCCGATTCCGGCAAAGGTTTTTGCACCGCAGAAGCTGTTGTAGCGGAGATGCTGCATATAGACATTGACATTTCCGTTGATGGATCCTATTCCTACGCCCTTTTGAGCATATATATCCGCATCAAGGATGCATTCTACGATCCTCAGATTGGTATCGCCGTTTACGGAACCGATCCCGACACCCAGCTCCACATTTATACTGAGGATATATTGTCCCTTTTCTATAAAGATATTACCGCCGAGGCCGGATCCGATACAGATACAGTCCTT
Organism: uncultured Lachnospiraceae bacterium; assembly: GCA_902772925.1. GTDB lineage: Bacteria > Bacillota > Clostridia > Lachnospirales > Lachnospiraceae > Eubacterium_Q. Next base: position 1,479 of record CACYCJ010000360.1, on the reverse strand, counting down.
TCCGTCAATCTTAAATACCAGCTTTCCGTCCTGATGGAATATAAGATCACCATGCTTTTTCGTAAAGCCGTTTCCTATACCGATGGATTCGGGGGAGTTGATCTCAAAAAACAGATTGCCGTTGCCCTCGAATGTGAGGCGGGAGGATTCCGGAACTCTGATACCGCCTCCGCGAAGCACATTTTCACCATTTAATATGAGAGTCACATCGCAATTATCACTAAGCTCGATACAAGGAATGCTTTTCTGGTTACCGATAGAGGTATTCTCAAGAGTCAGTATCCCTTTGTACCCGGGGCAAATGACAATGTTAATGTCATAGACAAGACCGGGTGTACCGATGATGGAAATGTCATTGTAGATCATGTTTCCTTCGCCGATACGGATTTCGCTGACGCTGTCCTTCTGCATATTTGAAAGAAGGATACGACTGCTTTTTCCGGCGATGAATATCTGATCGGACTGTCCTGCCAGATATTCCCTGCGATATTTTACTATCTCTTCACGGATCTCAGAGGGTAGCTCGGGAATTATCGTAGTAGAAGGCATTGCAGTATAGTAACCCTGTATAAGATCCGCACCCAGATGGATCACTGTCTTCAGCTCGTCGGAGGTTTCCACGCCTTCGGCAAGAGCGAGTATATCATTGTCATGACAAAATGATATTATCTCTCTTACAAAATGCAGCTTCTGAGTGCTGTTCTGTATTTCCGTGATGAGAGAGCGGTCGATCTTTACATAATCAGGCATATATCTCAGAAGGTTATTGATGTTGGAATAGCCTGTTCCGTAATCATCGACAGCGGTTTCTATATGATGTGTATGATAAAAATTCTTAAGATCGGCCAGGGCGTTTTCCGAAATCTCGGATTCCTCCGTAAGCTCAACTACCACATTATCTGAGGTTTTCGTAAGAAGGTCGCCTATGGTAAGCCTTTCCTCGTCGGAAAGCCGTACCCCGGGAATACTGTTCAGGAATACCTTCCTTCCGTTGAGAATCTGCATATTGTTTTCAACCACATGAAGAACATTCATAAATGTGGCTGATTCGATATCCGAAATCCTGCCGAGCATATTGGCGTATTTAATGATACTGAGAGGCGGTACCTTTTGCTCTGTGGTAGAGCGCATTAAAGCCTCGTATGAATAAATACTGCCGTCCTTTACGCTTATTATAGGCTGGAATTGATACGTAAGGAGGTTGTTGTCAAGGATCTCCTCTACAACCTTTAGCTCAGCCTTTTCTGTTTCGCTCAGCTTCTCAATCTCAACAGACTCTACGTTGAATTTTGATTTTCTTCCGGAAAGAGAAAGCTTATTGAGAGTGCGGATGGTAGCAGACCTTCTGACATCCTCGAAGCCTCTTTCCACGGTCTCGATCCATAATCTGTAAGTATTATCATAGCTTCTCGGAGCCTGTCCGTAGCTGATAACGGCATATCCGAAGCAATTCTTTTCGTAGAAAACAGGAGTGAAAAT
>CACYCJ010000359.1 GCA_902772925.1 uncultured Lachnospiraceae bacterium | reverse complement strand
TCAACCGTTTCTCCGGAATATACAAGCTTTCCGGATTCGTCAAGTACTATTACCGGAAGAACTGTATCAACTTTTACAAGATCGGATGCGGCATCTTCATTGCCTGCTATAAGCTCAGCCTCTAAATATCCGTCTATACGGGAAGAAAGGCTTACATCGTCTCTCTTTATTGCATCCGAAGCGGAAACGGCAAGGGAAGTTACGAGTGCTCCGCTCGCAAGTGCTAAGGTTGCAATTTTCTTAAACTTACTGTACAATTTGATTACCTCCAATATGAAATCATTTCGAAATTGTTTTGAAATGTTTCAATTCTATTCTAATTGTTACAAAAATGTTACAAATTGTTACAGTCGTTATATTAACACTCCCCCCCCTCCTTTGTCAACACCCTTTTTCAAAAAAACTCAAAATCCCTTATTTTTCTTTGTTTTTTCACATTTTTTACATATTTTTATATAATTTCAAATCTATTAATAATTATTAATATTTGTAATAAATATTACAAATGTTACAACTCAATCCTGTATATGCAATTTTTCACCCCTTCACAACATATGTTTTATAATAATTCTTAATAGAAAAAAACGGACCAAATTATTGCTTTTGCATTTCGAGGCAGAAAAAACCGGTGTGATTTACCACAACCGGTTTTTTCTACAGTCTGAAATCCCCGATGACTACATCATCGGGGATTTTTTATTGTTATATTCGTTCGGATAGGCGCTTCGCAAGCCCCTACACTACTTACCATACCAAGCTATACCTTCATATTTCCAGCCTGCTTTTACAAGTGCATTCTTTTCGGAAGCACTGATCGTATAATGATGTGAGCCTGCCTTTGCATTCGGATTATATAACCTGTAAAGAGGAGTTCCCTTTGCATCATCCGAATACCAACCGATTCCTTCATACTTCCAGCCTGCCTTTACAAGACTATTCTTCTCTGAAGCGCTGGTGGTGTAATGATGATCACCTGCATTGGGATTATAAAGTCTGTAAACCGGTGTCTTGGATTTTATCGGGGCACGCCATGCTCTTCCTTCGTTTTTCCAGCCTGCTTTTACGAGATTACTTATCTCTGAGCTGTTGGATGTATAAAAATGTTCACCCGAATTAGGATTGTAAAGACGATACATCGTTACCGTAGTCTTCTTCATAGCTACAAACGGGATTTCATTTTCTTTTGCATATTTATGTGCTGTAGAACCTGAGTAGCCGTAAATTGTAAGATTCGGACAGTTTCTGAATGCATCTTCCCCTATTTCTACAGCTTCATTATATATAGCTGCTTTTTGTAAGGCCAGACAACCCCAAAACGTTTTACTGCCAATACAGGTTACATTCACACCGATATTAATTGTTTTTAATGATTCACAGCCTCCAAATGAACTGCCGCCTATCATTGTAACCGTATTGGGAATACTGATTTTTTCAAGTCCGGAAACTCCATCAAATAAAGTTGCGGGTATTATTTTTGCACCCGACGGAATTGTGATATTTTTTAAATTAGTGCAATCGACAAACGGTGATAAAGTACTGGCATTCCCATTAAATAAGCTTTTAGGAAGACTTATACTTACAAGCGCGGTACAATCTCTAAAGCTTTTCTCCATAAATATCAATTTAGGTGAAAATGTAATCCGTGTAAGGCTTGTACAATTTCTAAAAGTGCAGTATTCCAGCCTTTCCACACCTTTTCCGAGATTGACAGTTGTCAGACTTGAACAATCTGAAAAAGCATCTCTGGCTATAGTCTTTACGCTATCGGGTATAGTAACACTTGTAAGAGAAGATGCACCACTAAACATAAAACTGGGTATATATTGTCCGCCATTCTCAAAGGTTACCTTTTTGAGAGATTTGAACGCAAATCCTCCATAAAAATCTTTATTCATTATGCTTGCAGGGATAGTCAATTCTGTTACTTTAGCATTGTTATAATCAAACCCTTCCACATGCTTAAGCTTAGGCGAAATTTTTATTTTCTGAAGATTATTGCATCCCCTAAATGCATCATAACCTATATACTCCAGGTTTGAACCCATATCCAAAGTTTTCATTTGTTTCTGTGCATCAAAAACAAATCTGTCTATAGCCTTAACCTTATATCCGCCCAATTTATCGGGTATGACAACATTTACTTCCGATCCGGAATATCCTACTATGGTACAACCATCTTCCAGCGTATAGGTATAATAACCTTCTGTATATTGTTTTGCTCCCAGATTTTCTTCACTATCATCTGATATTTCAGCATCTGTAGCTGTGTTAACATC
>CACYCJ010000358.1 GCA_902772925.1 uncultured Lachnospiraceae bacterium | reverse complement strand
TACCTATTCGATAATGCGCTTCATACTCGAATTCTTCAGAGGAGATCCCGACCGTGGCTTCATAGGAATTCTGTCGGTATCACAATGCATCAGCATACTCCTCATCGTAATATCCGTAGTCTATATAGTAAAGCAAAAATCCTTAAACAAAAGCAGTACTTAAATTAATATATTGAGTCTTACGCTCAAAGCTGTATGTATATACTTACAAAAACAACTTTCGATTTCTATTTTCCGCAAAACAGGATTTTGATTTTTCAAAAGAGCGCTCGAAACTCACCTGCGGCTCAAACAGTCTCGCTTCTTTGGAAAAATCTAAAATCAACTGTTTTGGTAAAATCACGAAATCTCCGTTAAGTTTTTGTCAGTACATTCATACAGCTTTGAGCTGTTAACTTTCAATATATAATTTAAAAAAGGCACTGTTCTTTTTTTGATAAATCAGCCGGTCAATATGGATGAATACATCCAAAGCATTGCGAAGGTTTCGTCATTTTTCCGAAGGGCTGGTTATAGAATTATCCAAAGAAGCGAGACTGTTTGAGCCGAAGGCTTTTTTCGAGCGCTTTGTGATAATTCATAACCACACTTCGTGAAAAATAGAAACCGGAGAACCGCTTTGGATGTATTTATCCATATTGACCGGCGTCATTTATATTATAAAAAAGCACACCCTTATGCAGGATGTGCTTTGTATCTCACTATCTTTTGAAGCCCTTCTTCTTTTTATGATCTCCGAACAGTGTACTTCCGGCGGAAGAATCCACTGAAGACCTTGTATTTACAGGTGTTGTCTGCTCATACTGACTGAGAATCTTCTTCTGTTCGTCGGTAAGCTGATCAGGAACCTGAACTACGAGCGTTACATAATGATCGCCTCTTACATTCTTGTTCCTGAGTGTGGGAACTCCCTTACCCTTAAGCTTAACCTTGGTATTGGTCTGCGTACCTGGCTGGATCTCATAATTGTAAGGTCCGTCGATGGTATTAAGTGTTATCCTGCCACCGAGAGCAGCCTGAGTAAATGAAATAGGCTCGGAAGAATATATATCATACTCTTTTCTTTCAAACTGCTGATGCTTATCAACAAGAATGGTTACGAGAAGATCTCCTCTTCCTCCGCCGTTGATACCGGGCTCACCCATCTCACGAAGTCTGATGCTCTGACCGTTATCAATACCTGCGGGAACCTTGATCTGAATAGTCTTTTTACTCTTAACATATCCGGAACCGGCACAGTTCGAGCACTTGAACTTGATGATCTTACCGCTACCCTGACAATCGGGACAGGTTGAAACTGTTCTTGTCATACCGAAAAGTGACTGCTGAGTAAATACAACAGAACCCTTACCGGCACATTTTGTACAGGTTTCTGCGGGATGTCCGGGCTGTGCTCCGCTACCCTTACATACGGGACATTCGTCCTTAAGGGGCATTTCTATCTCAGTCTGAGTACCGAAAATAGCTTCTTCAAATGAAACTCTTACAGTGGTCCTTATATCGGCGCCCTTTACGGGACCGTTTGAAGGTCCCTTTCTCGCAGCACCACCAAAGAAATCACCGAACAGATCTCCGAAGATATCACCCATATCCGAGAAGTCAAAGCCTGCTCCACCCTGATTTGGATCGAATGCGGCATGACCAAATTGATCGTATTTCTGCCTTTTCTCGGGATCTGAAAGAACTGCATATGCCTCTGCTGCCTCTTTGAATTTTTCTTCCGCAACAGCATCACCCGGATTGGCATCGGGATGATATTTCTTTGCGACAACCCTGTAGGCTTTCTTTATGTCGGCATCACTTGCTGTCTTCGAAACACCAAGCACCTCATAATAATCTCTTTTTTCATCTGCCATATCAGTTCACCCTTTTATTATACTTCCTTGAAGTCACCATCAACAACATCATCATTTGATGAGAAATCAGGTGTTCCGGTTCCTGTTCCGGCATTAGCTCCGGGGCCGTTCTGCTCATAAAGCTTAGCGAAAAGATTCTGAGCTGATGTCATAAGAGTCTCTCTGCCAGCCTTAAGCTTTTCAATATCATAATCAGAAAGATTATCAATATCTGTTCCGTCGATGATAGTCTTAAGTGAAGCAAGATCCTCTTCAACCTTCTTCTTATCTGCCTCGGGAAGCTTGTCTCCTACTTCATTGAGAGCCTTCTCTGTCTGGAATACGATAGCATCAGCGTCATTTCTTACTTCAACGCCTTCCTTACGCTTCTTGTCTGCCTCTTCATAAGCCTTAGCTTCCTTGATAGCTCTATCGATATCATCATCTGAAAGGGATGTTCCGGATGTGATCGTGATATGCTGCTCACGGCCTGTTCCGAGATCCTGTGCAGATACATTAACGATACCGTTTGCATCGATATCAAATGTTACCTCTATCTGAGGTACGCCTCTTCTTGCAGGAGCGATACCATCAAGACGGAAACGACCAAGTGTCTTATTATCTCTTGCGAACTGTCTCTCACCCTGTACTACGTTGATATCAACGGCATCCTGATTGTCCTGAGCTGTTGAGAATATCTGGCTCTTCTTTGTAGGAATAGTTGTATTTCTTTCGATAAGGTGTG
>CACYCJ010000357.1 GCA_902772925.1 uncultured Lachnospiraceae bacterium | reverse complement strand
GCGCGAGTGGCTCAGTGGTGGAGCACTTCCTTGCCAAGGAAGGGGTCGCGGGTTCGATCCCCGTCTCGCGCTTAGAGAAGGAGTCTTGAATCTTTTGGGATTTAAGACTTTTTTCTATGTACACGCCCAATGTTTGGTATTAATGATAGGAAGGTTTTTATGAAAAGAGAAGATGTCAGAAATGTAGCTATTATCGCGCATGTTGATCACGGTAAAACAACTCTTGTGGACGGTCTGCTCCGTCAGAGCGGTATATTCCGCGAAAACCAGGAGGTTGCCGAAAGAGTTATGGATTCCAATGATATAGAGAGGGAGAGAGGAATAACCATTCTTTCAAAAAATACCGCTGTTGAGTATAACGGTATTAAGATAAATATCATTGATACACCGGGTCACGCTGATTTCGGAGGAGAGGTTGAGCGTGTGCTTAAAATGGTCAACGGTGTTATACTGGTGGTAGACGCATTCGAGGGCGCTATGCCTCAGACCCGTTTTGTGCTTCAGAAGGCACTCAGTCTTAATCTTTCGGTTATCGTATGTATAAATAAGATAGACAGACCGGATGCCAGGATCGCAGAGGTTGAGGACGAGGTTCTTGAGCTTCTTATGGATCTTGATGCAACTGAGGAACAGCTTGACTGTCCTTTTGTATATGCTTCGGCAAAGGCCGGAATAGCTTCATATAAGCCGGATGAAGAAGGCACTGATATGAAGCCCCTTTTCGAAACTATAGTTAATCACATTCCCGCTCCCGAGGGAGATGAGAATTCCGGTCTTCAGATGCTGATCAGCACCATTGATTTTAATGAGTATACCGGAAGATTCGGCGTCGGTAAGGTTGATAACGGCGTGATCCATGTAAATGATGAGGTCATTCTTGTTAACCATCATGAGCCCGACAGAATGAAGAAGGCTAAGATAGGAAAGCTTTATGAATATATGGGACTTGCCCGTGTTGAGGTAAATGAAGCAAAGGTCGGTTCGATTGTTGCGGTTTCCGGTATTGAGGACATTAAGATCGGTGATACGGTATGTTCGGTTGATAGTCCCCGTGCGATTCCTTTCCAGAAGATTACCGAGCCTACCATTTCAATGGATTTCATGGTTAATGATTCTCCGCTGGCAGGTAAGGAAGGAAAATTCGTTACATCCAGACATCTGCGTGACAGACTTTACAGAGAGCTTAATACCGATGTGAGCCTTCGTGTCGAGGATACAGATTCTATGGATTGCTTTAAGGTATCCGGTAGAGGCGAGCTTCACTTATCGGTGCTTATAGAGAATATGCGCCGCGAGGGCTATGAGTTTGCTGTCAGCAAGGCGGAGGTTATCTATAAGACAGATGATCTCGGCAAAAGATTGGAGCCTATAGAGATTGCCGTAGTTGATGTTCCGGACGAGTTCTCGGGAACCATCATCAATATGATGGCGGTCCGTAAGGGTGAGATGACCGGTATGGCAACGGCGGGAAACGGAATGACAAGACTTGAATTCAGAATCCCTTCAAGAGGACTTATCGGATTCAGAGGACCCTTCCTTACGGCAACAAAGGGTAACGGCGTGATCAATACTATTTTTGACGGATATGATCATTATAAGGGTGATCTTTCATACAGACAGAACGGTTCGCTTATTGCATTTGAGGCAGGTACGACCATTACCTACGGACTCTTCAATGCACAGGAAAGAGGAACGCTTTTCCTCGGACCCGGTGTTGAGGTTTATGCGGGAATGGTTGTCGGCGAGACGGGCAAGGCTGAGGATATCGAGGTAAATGTCTGCAAGACAAAGCATCTTTCCAACACAAGAGCTTCAGGAGCGGATGACGCCCTTAAGCTTGTTCCCCCGAGAATCCTTTCACTCGAGCAGTCGCTCGACTTTATAGATACCGATGAGCTTCTTGAAATCACTCCCAAGAGTCTCAGGATCAGAAAGAAGATACTTGATTCGAGAATGCGTATGAGAGCTGCCAGAAATTCACAATAACCGGAATCGTTGCATTAGAAAAAAAGGATACTGACTGATGGAAAAGTACAGCGTCACAGGAATGAGTTGTGCAGCCTGCAGTGCAAGAGTGGAAAAGGCAGTTAAAAATGTTCCCGGTGTAAGGATGTGTTCGGTGAGTCTTCTCACGAATTCCATGGGAGTGGAAGGAAATGCGTCGCCGCAGGACATTATTAAGGCTGTTGAAGCTGCCGGCTATGGTGCATCTCTTAAAACTGAATATGATGAGCATTCAAAAGAGGATGACTATGGATTATATAAAGAAGAACTGGAGAGTCTTGAGGATAAAGAAACTCCGGCTCTTCTTAAACGCCTTTTTATTTCCATAGCATTTTTGGTATTGCTTATGTATATAAGCATGGGACATGGGATGCTCGGACTTCCTCTGCCTGTTATTATGGATAATCCGGTAAGCATTGGCATTCTTGAAATGCTTATCACTATTATCATAACGTTTATCAACAGGCAGTTTTTTGTAAGAGGCTTTAAGGGCGTTTTGCATGGAGCGCCTAATATGGATACGCTTGTCGCACTGGGCTCCGGTGTCGCATTTCTATACAGTCTGGGTGTACTGCTGCTTATCGCGGATTTTACCTTTAAGGGGGATCTGACATCGGCACATGAGTACGGAATGAAGCTGTATTTTGAATCTTCGGCAATGATACTGACCCTTATCACTGTCGGCAAGACTCTGGAGGCGAAATCAAAGGGAAAGACTACTGATGCTCTGAAGGGACTTATCAGCATTGCTCCGGTTGAGGCATGTGTTGTAAGAGACGGGAAGGAAATGAGGATACCCGTATCAAATGTAAATGCAGGAGACACATTTGTGGTCAGGACGGGAGAAAAGATTCCTGTCGACGGAATTGTTACGGAAGGAAATGCGTCGATAGACGAAGCGGCTCTTACGGGTGAAAGCATTCCCGTTGATAAGGCGAAGGATTCGGAGGTCTATTCGGCGACAATTTGTACCGACGGCTTTATCACCTGCAGGGCAACGAGAGTCGGCAGAGATACGACGCTTTCGCGTATCATTCAGATGGTAAGTGATACGGCGGCGACAAAGGCGCCTATCGCCAGGATAGCGGACAAAGTTTCTGGGATTTTTGTTCCGACGGTGATCGTGATCGCGATACTTACATTTATCGGCTGGATGATAGCAGGCCGTGATCTCGGCTTTTCAGTGGCAAGAGCCATTTCTGTACTTGTGATAAGCTGTCCCTGTGCACTGGGACTTGCAACACCCGTAGCTATAATGGTCGGTAACGGAGTTGCCGCAAAGCATGGCATTTTGTTTAAAAATGCACAGGCTCTTGAGCTTACGGGAAGGGCTGATACGGTCTGTCTCGATAAAACGGGAACAATAACCGAAGGGAAGCCTTATGTTACGGATATAATATCAGACGATAAGGAGAGGCTGCTTTCGGTTGCATATACATTGGAGAGTAAATCGGAGCATCCGCTTGCGGCGGCGGTCGTTAGTTATGCGAAGGAGCATAATGTGAAGACACTTCCTTCTCATGACTTCAGCGTGACCGCAGGAAACGGCGTCAGCGCGGTTCTGGAAAGCGGAGCTGAAATCCGTGGCGGAAATCGAAGGTTCGTTGAAAAAACCGGCGGTTCCAAAGCGTCTCTTCAAAATAAGGATATGGAAAAAAATGCTTCGAGACTTGCCGAGGCAGGTAAGACACCTCTTTATTTTGCCGAGGATGATAAGCTTATCGGGCTAATCGCAGTTGCCGACAGGATAAAATCCGACAGCAGCGAAGCGATTTCGAGGCTTAAAGCCATGAAGATAAAAACGGTCATGCTTACCGGTGACAATGAAAAGACTGCAGGTGCCGTCGCGAAGGATGCGGGAATAGAGGAGTACATTGCCGGTATTCTTCCCGATGATAAGAAAAATGAAATTGAAAAGCAAAAATGCGGTGATAAGCATAAGGTTATCATGATAGGTGACGGAATTAACGATGCACCGTCGCTTACTGCGGCAGATATAGGAATGGCGATAGGCAGCGGTTCGGATATAGCAATCGATTCCGCATCAGTCGTTCTTATGAAGGACAGACTCTCGGATGCGGTCACTGCTATACGGCTCAGTAAAGCAGTAATCAGGAATATTCATGAAAATCTTTTCTGGGCATTTATCTATAACCTGATCTGCATTCCACTTGCCATAGGAGTTTTCGGCCTTGAAATGAAGCCTGTCTACGGGGCTCTTGCGATGAGCCTTTCAAGCTTCTGCGTATGCATGAACGCGCTTCGGCTTAATCATTTTTGCCCAATTGAATTAAAGGAGGATGAACTGATGAAGAAGGAAATGTCTATCGAAGGAATGATGTGCGGACACTGTGAAATGACTGTAAAGAAGGCACTTCTTGCAGTTGACGGAGTAGTATCGGCAGAGGTAAGCCATGAGAACGGGAAAGCAATTGTGGAGCTTTCAAAAAATGTGGATGACAGTGTCCTCAAGGATGCCGTAGAAGCTAAGGATTATAATGTATTAAGCATTACCGAAGGATAATGCATTTTTAAGAGGTTTATATGTCACAGGCTATGGAAAAAGAAAATAAAATGGGAACCATGCCCGAGGGGAAGCTTCTTTTGTCGATGGGCGTTCCTCTTATGATATCCAACCTGGTTCAGGCACTGTATAACATTGTGGATAGTGTGTTTGTATCGAGGCTCACAACGGATGAGATAGTATATGATTCGGCCGGAAATACTGTTTCTGCCGGAACGGATGCGATAAGTGCTTTGGGACTTGCGTTTCCTATACAGATAATAATTTTCGCAATCGGAATGGGTACAAGTATCGGAGTGACATCTCTGCTTTCAAGATCTCTCGGAGAGGGCAGAAGGGATAAGGCAAACAGTGCAGCTATGCACGGAGTAGTGCTTATGGCGCTCAGCTATCTTATCTGTCTTGCCATTGGAGTATTTTTTGCACCGATGCTCATTTCCGGACAGGGGGCAACGGGAAGAACCTATGAATACGGGGCAACATATCTCAGGATCGTAAGCTGTCTTTCGATAGCCGTATATATGGAGATACTTTTTGAAAGGCTGCTTCAGTCCACCGGACGGTCATCACTTTCGATGATCCCGCAGATGACCGGAGCGGTGATCAATATGATAATGGATCCCATTCTTATATACGGACTTTTGGGCGCACCGAAGCTGGGAGTGGCGGGAGCCGCTTATGCGACCGTATTCGGACAGACTGTAGCTACTGCCATAGGACTTTTCCTTAATATCAAGAAGAATCCCGAGATACATTTAAGCTTCAAGGGCTTTAAGCTTGACAAGCATATAGTAAAAAGCATTTATTCGGTAGGTGCGCCGTCAATCGCGCTTCAGGCAGTAGGCTCGGTAATGAATTATGCAATGAACAGTATTCTTATCGATCTTAATGAAACTGCGGTTGCGGTATTTACCATTTATTATAAGGTTCAAAGCTTCTTCTTTATGCCGGTATTCGGACTGAATGCTGCCGTGATCCCTATCGTTGCTTACAACTACGGGGCAAAGAAAAAGAAGAGGATGAAAAAATCCATTAAGGTTGCTTTGCTTTACAGCTTTATATTGCTGTTTTTCGGATTTCTGGCATTTGAGCTTATCCCTTCAAGACTTATAATGCTTTTTGATACGGGGGATTCCGTCCTGCTTGATCTGGGCGTGCCTGCGCTTAGGATAATAGGTGTGCATTTCCTTTTGGCCTGGTTCTGTATTATCATGATAGGTGTATTTCAGGCGGTCGGAAACGGAGTTTACAGTATGCTCTGTTCACTGCTGAGACAGCTGGGAGCGCTTATACCGTCTGCATTTATTCTTGCAACGCTGTTCGGGCTTCCTGCGGTATGGTGGTCATTCCCCATCGCCGAAGGAGTATCGCTTCTGGTCACACTTATGTTTTACAGGAAGATCGAAAAAAATGTTTTATCGAAGCTTCCGGATGAGTGATCCTGAGTCGGATCGGATACCTGAAAAATCCTAAATGAAAAATAAAATGATTTTATATTGAAATCAAATAATCATAATGTTATGATTACAAGGTGACGGTTAAGCCGCTCACGACAGTAACTATAAAGAGGGGTGTGAAAATGGAAGGTAATTATACGGAGAATTCCAGTTATGATGAGTTTACTCTCAACTTTAAATTAGATGAAAATGTTGAGATAGATCAGAAGGAAATGGATCTTTTTAACTATGAATTTGTCGGAAACAGAGTTACCTGTGTTGAGACGGAGATTAACGGTATCAGAGCGCTTCAGTATACCGTTCCGGCAACTCTGCCGATAGAACCGTTCCTTACAAAACAGCTTTACAAGCCTGAGTTTCTTGCCATTCTTTCAAATATACTGAATCAGCTTATGTATTTTGATGAGAATGATATGCCGCTCAGTAAGCTGTTCCTTGATTTTAAATATATGTATATCGAGCTTTCTACCATGAATGTGCAGCTCATTTACATGCCTGTTAAGAAGGTGTTCCCCAGTGTAAATGTAACAAACTTCATTGAGGACCTTATCAGGAAGGTAAGATTTTCAGATCTTGAATGCGTGGAGCTTGTAGATAACATTCTTGCTTATCTCGACAGCCGCCTTATGTTCAACCTTGCTGATTTTTATAACTTCATACTGAACCTTCAGGCTCGTGAGATGCTTGAAAGTGATAAGACTGCAGAGGAGAGCGGAACTACGGTTCTTGTCAACTCATCTGAGTACGAGAATCCGATTCCTTACCTTGTAAGGATAAGAACAAATGAGCTTATCCCTGTTCTTAAGAACAACTTTATCGTAGGAAAATCACACGAGGCTGATTATCAGATAACCGATAACAGAAAGGTAAGCCGTAAGCATGCTTCCTTCAGGATCAGCAACGGTGAATGCTACATCAAGGACAACAATTCGACTAATCATACATTTGTTAACGGAAAGCTGCTTCAGCCGAATGTAGAGGTCATGCTGTCAAATAATGACTATATCAGATTCGGAGACGAAGAATTTAAATATTGGGTAAGATAACTTACTGAAATGTGACAGGGGACGCGGTTCTCTGTCACATTTTTTGTATAATTGATCAGAAAACAGGCAGATATACACTTCTTCTCGACTCGCTCTTGCTCGGTTGTAACCTATCGGTACTAAGCTCTTACTTCGTTTATAAACTCGTAATCGCTAAGTACCGAGGTTACAAAACGGTCTCGAATAGGTATATATCTGCCCGTTCTGAATTTGTATACAGTAGTGTGACAGAGAACCGTCCCCTGTCTCATTTTAATATTTCTCGTCGTAGCTGTCATCGGTTTCGTTGTTGTCATAAAGGATCTCGCCGATATTCAGATCGGTGTTGTCGAGTCCCTGAAGTATCTTTGCGTCTCTTACCTCGGGCGCAACCTCTTCCTCGAGGACTTTAAGCTTTTCTATGCTGATACCCGTCATCAGGTTGACTTCCTCTACAGGGATTTTTCCCTTCAGCATTCTTCTTGCAAGTTCGTATTTTTCTTTTTCCGTATTATTCATTATTTCGCCGTACCTTTCTGTGATAGTAATATTTTTAGCACCTTATAATTATGATAATTCCGAAAGATATTTTTCGTTTATTTCGATTACCTTTTTCATTGCTTCAGGTCCGGGTGCACCGATGGTGTTTCGTTTTTCGACGCATTCCTTTAAGCTGATCGCTTCGTAGATATCTTCCTCAAATGAGGGTGAAATGCTTTGCAGCTCGGTAAGCGAAAGATCGTCGATGGAGCATCCCTTATCTATGCAGTAGAGCACAAGCTTTCCGATAATGCCGTGTGCGTCTCTGAAGGGAGTCCCCTTACGCACAAGATAGTCGGCTGCGTCAGTCGCATTTGCAAAGCCCTTCATTGTACTGCTTTCCATGTTTTCTTTGTTGAGCTTCATTGTGTTCAGCATTCCGGTAAAAAGGTAAATGCAGTTTTTTACATTATCGATTGCATCAAAGGTTACTTCCTTGTCCTCCTGCATGTCCTTGTTGTATGCGAGAGGGATGCCCTTCATGGTAGTGAGGATAGACATGAGCGCACCGTAAACGCGACCTGTCTTGCCACGGACAAGCTCTGCAATGTCGGGGTTCTTCTTCTGAGGCATAATGGAGCTTCCGGTGCTGTATGCGTCATCAAGCTCTATGAAACGGTATTCATTTGAATTCCAGCAGATTATCTCCTCGGAAAATCTGGAAAGATGCATCATGATGGTTGAAAGAGCCGAGAGGAGCTCGATCACATAGTCTCTGTCCGAAACGGAATCCATGCTGTTGAGAGTCGGGCCGTAGAAGCCGAGAAGAGTTGCGGTTTCTTCTCTATTCAGCGGATATGTGGTCCCGGCAAGTGCGCCTGCTCCCAAGGGACAGTAATTCATTCTTTCGTAAATGTCACACATTCTGCCGAGGTCTCTTTTGAACATCTCCATATATGCGCCGATGTGATGGGCAAATGTGACGGGCTGGGCTTTCTGCATATGTGTAAAGCCGGGCATATAAACATCCGTTGTCTCTTTCATTTTTTCATGAATGGAGGTTAAAAGATTGATCAGAAGCGCCTTAATCTCACTGATCTCATCGCGGCAGTACAGTCTCATATCAAGTGCAACCTGATCGTTTCTGCTTCGTCCGGTGTGAAGCTTCTTTCCCGCGTCACCGATACGGTCGATCAGATTTGCTTCAACGAAGCTGTGGACATCCTCATATTCGGAGGTTATTTCAAGCTTTCCCGCTTCCACATCCGAAAGGATACCCTTTAAGCCGTCGATTATAGCTTCGGATTCTTTCTTTGTGATTATCCCGCTGTTACCCAGCATAGTCGCATGAGCAATGCTGCCCTGTATATCCTGCTTCAGAAATCTTTTATCAAATGAGATCGAAGCATTAAAATCATAAACTGCCTTGTCTGTTTCCTTAGTGAAACGACCGCCCCAAAGCTGAGCCATAAAAATGTACCTCATCTTTCCCTTAAATTTTTTTATCAAACGACATTCTACAACATAAGAAAATGGCATTCAAGTAAATTATCTGCAGATTGACAGACTGACTTCATAAGGCTAAAATATTTGAGTCTGCTATATAGTGATACCGATGTTTGTAACTATGAGTATATTCAAAAACAGAGAGCTTGATTTTTGATAAAACTTTAGAATAAAAAAGGAAAAACGGCTTGAGGATAAATAAATATATAAGTATGTCAGGAGCTCTTTCGAGAAGAAAGGCCGATAAGGCCATCGAAGAGGGAAGGGTCTATATTAACGGCAGGAAAGCTGTCCTGGGTGATGAAGTAAACGACGGTGATGAGGTAAGGCTCATCACCGAAGAAATGCTTCATGAAGGGATATTGGCAGATGAAACAATCCCCCTTGATTCAAAAAGAAGTCCGATCGGAAGAGTGATAGAAAAAGAAAATAAAAGAGTGATCGTTAAATATTATAAGCCGAGGGGACAGGTCTGCACTTCAAAGGATGCGGATGAGGACAGTATTTTTAATCACATTGATTATCCCGTCACGCTCAGATATGTCGGCAGGCTTGATAAGGATTCTGAGGGGCTTCTGCTTCTTACGAATGACGGTGATCTTGCAAATGCTATTCAGAAATCCGTGAACGGTCATGAAAAGGAATATATTGTCAGAGTAAATAAGGATATAACCGACAGCTTTATAAGCGGTATGTCGGAAGGTGTTCGGCTTGAAGAAAGAGTTACAAAAAAGTGCAAGGTCGTTAAGCTGGACAGAAGGAAATTTCGTATCGTACTCACCGAAGGCATCAACAGACAGATCAGAAGAATGTGTGAATGCTTCGGATACAGAGTTGTATATCTGAAAAGAGTCAGGGTTATGAATGTAAGACTCGGCGATATGAAGGCCGGGGAGTACAGGGAGCTTACTTCGGATGAAAGAATGCAGCTAATAAAAAAAGCAAATATTTCAAGTGATAATAACGGCTGAGAGGATGCTTTTGCGTCATGAAAAGCGGGGAGTGGTTATGGACAAGGTGGCAAGGATAAAAGAGCTTACAGAGCTTCTGAATAAGGCTTCGAAGGCATATTATGCAGATGCCGAGGAGATAATGAGTAATTATGAATATGATAAGCTTTATGATGAGCTTGTTTCTCTTGAAGAAGAGACGGGAACGATATTCGCGAACAGTCCGACTCAAAATGTCGGGTATGAGGTCGTAAGCGAGCTTCCCAAGGAATGCCATGCCGAGCCTATGCTTTCTCTCGGAAAGACAAAGGAAGTGGAAGAGCTTATCGACTGGCTGGGTGACAGGGAAGGGCTGCTTTCGTGGAAGATGGACGGCCTTACCATCGTGCTTACCTATGAAGAGGGCAGGCTTGTGAAGGCTGTAACAAGAGGAAACGGAGAGGTAGGAGAGGTAGTTACGGCAAATGCCAGAACCTTCGTGAATGTTCCCGGGACCATAAGCTATAAAGGAAGACTTATCATCAGGGGCGAGGCAGTTATAAAGTACTCGGATTTTGACAGGATCAATGCCGAGATAGAAAATATCGATGCAAAATATAAGAACCCGAGGAATCTCTGCAGCGGCTCCGTAAGACAGCTCAGTAGCGAGATAACGGCAAAGAGAAATGTGCATTTCTTCGCGTTTACGATGATAGATCCCGAGGACGAAAAGCTTAGCGAAGGGCTTGGGGATAATGTGTCGTCGCGCTACACATTTCTTAAGGAGCTCGGCTTTGAGGTTGTTGAATATAAGAAGGTGGAAAAAGAAAACCTCGCCGATACCGTAAGATATTTTTCGGAGCACATTGCTTCAAATGACTTTCCTTCCGATGGCCTTGTGCTGACCTATGAAAGCATTTCCTACGGCCGGAGCCTCGGCAGGACAGCTAAATTCCCGAGACACTCCATAGCCTTTAAATGGCAGGACGAGCAGGCTGAGACCACTCTTTCGGATGTGGAATGGAGCGCGTCGCGTACCGGTCTTATCAATCCCATAGCCGTTTTCGAGCCGGTCGAGCTTGAGGGTACGACGGTGAGCCGAGCAAGCGTTCATAACATCAGTATTGTAAAGGAGCTTGCTCTCGGAATCGGTGACAGGATAAAGGTTTATAAGGCAAATATGATAATCCCTCAGATTTCCGAAAATCTTACCCGTAGCGGAAGTCTTGAGATTCCCGAGTATTGCCCGGTCTGCGGAGGAAGGACTGCTGTCAGAAGTGATAATTCCTCGGAAAGCCTTTATTGCACAAATGTTGACTGCCCTGCAAAGCATATCAAGGCATTTACACATTTTGTATCGAGAAATGCGATGAATATAGAGGGTATATCCGAGGCGACTCTCGAGAGATTTATCGGTATAGGAATCCTTAAAACCTTGCCCGATATTTATCATCTCAGTGAGCATTCGGAGCTCATAAAAGGACTTGAGGGCTTCGGGACAAAATCCTATGATAATCTTATATCATCAATCGAAAATTCGAGAAATGTTTCCGCCGGAAGCTTTTTATATGCACTCGGAATTTCAAATGTCGGCCTTTCCACGGCAAGGCTTATCTGCAGATATTACGG
>CACYCJ010000356.1 GCA_902772925.1 uncultured Lachnospiraceae bacterium | reverse complement strand
TTTGCAAGAGTTACTGCATCTATCATCTCATAAACTATACCGTAGGAATCTTTAACCTTCACCATATCATATGAAATAGGCACATCAATGCCACTGACAAATGCTCTTTTAGTCTTATCAATTTCCATACGAACTTCATCGAAGGTATATCCCTGAGGAAAGACCTTGACAATCTTATCCTCGTCAAGTCGATAAACATTTGCGGTACTGCCACGGGCCATCAGTTCCAGCCCTTCTGTCGATATTTCCCGAAGCACGCGCCTTACGGTAAAGATTTCCGAAAAGCCTGTTTTTTGTAATATTTCATAACCGTCTTTATTAACATTTATAATCTCAAAAAAATAGCCTCTCTGTTTCAGCCTCAGAAATTCTCTGAGTCCGACACTCGATATGTATTTTGTTTCTAATGCATCGAAAAAGAATCGTCTGATCTTTTTTTCCTGAAGGAAATCATTCAATTCAGTAATAAAACCCTTCACATTGTCACTGAGCAATCTGGTCGGAATACTGATATAATAATTTCCGTTTATCACATTATACTTAAGCTGTTCCATAAGTTACCTCCATCATATCATATCCTTATAAGAACCTTCACTCGCTCCCTCTGCCAACAGATAATCGGTATGCTTGCCGATAGTCTTCAAGCCGCCGTCATGGATCCATCCGGCCACCGCATATTTGTAACCGAGAGCCAGCATCTGCTTTGCCACCGTGATATATAAAGCTCTCGCTATGCCGTGACCTCTGTGCTCCGGAAGAACTCCAAGGGGGCCTACAAAGCCCTTTGCGGTTCCTTCACAGCACATAAAGCCTACAGGCTTATTTTCCTTCACGCATATAAAGCAGTTCCCGCTAAGTATTGACGGAATCGCCTCATCAGCCCACGAGGAATCCTCTGTCTCAGGTGCAAAATTTTCATTTATGAACTTGTAAATATATGAGATATTCGGTGACATCACCCTTTTTATCTCATATCCGTCCTCCCTTAAAGACACAAAAAGCTCCGGATCATCTCGTAATGTCCAAAGCTTTATTATCATATCTGTTTTGTCAGGTACTCCCATGCTAACCCCCCTTAAATGTGTATCATTCGCATTAATCTTTGCATACTCCGTCACTTAACCATAGCAGCCGTCACTTTTTACAATTATACGCCATTTATATAAGTCCGAAATGCTTCAGCGCCTTCTCCACGCCATCGTCATCAATGTCCGCCGTAACATAATCGGCAATCCTTTTTACTTCTTCCTTTGCATTTCCGAGTGCAACCCCCACGCCTGCATACTTAAGCATTCTTATATCATTTTCACCATCACCGAAGGCCATGGTATCATCTCTTTCGATCCCGTATCTTTCTATAAAATGCTTTATCCCCACATCCTTACCGCTGCCCTTTGCAACGATATCAATTCCGGTATCATGCCACGAAGTGATCTCACAGTAATCAAGCATATCGGTAAGAAGCTTTTTCTGCTTTTCATCAACAAATGCACTTACCTGATAAACCTTACTTCCCTCATACATCTTTCGGGGAGGCACGGCTTCATTTGCATCCTCCTGGGTTTTCAGGACCGTTTCATTCACAAAATTCTGAGAAAGTCCGTACTCATTGATTATCGTCATGGGAATTCTTTCGGCCAAAAAGAGCATTTTGATTATATCAATATCCTCATCAGGTATGGGCGTACCGGAAAACATATTAAAATCCGCGTCATAACAGAGCATTCCGTTAAGCGTCAGATACCCGTCAAATTCAATCTCGGAAACCGGAAGCTTACGGTAATCGGAAAGAGAACGCCCCGTACATACTATTATCATTATCCCGTTTTTCCTGAGAGAAGCAAGTGCTCTTTTTGCACTCTCCGGCACCATCATGGTAGTATGTGAATATAATGTTCCGTCTATATCAAAAAAACATGCCCTGACCATTCTCACGTCTCCCGTCAGCCGTAGTTATTCACCGTCCCCGACAGCCTGTCCGTCGTTTTCCTCATGCTGTCCGCCGTTTTCCGCAGCCTGCCCGCCGTTTTCCGCGGTCTTCATACTGCCCATCTTCTGCTCATATTCGGCGCCGGGCATGGGCTTTGCATAATAATAGCCCTGGATCAGATCACAGCCCTGCTCTGCCAGAAATTCAACCTGCTCCTTTTCCTCAACGCCCTCTGCAACGGTCTTCATATTCAGACTCTTTGCAAGCTTTATAGTCTCGGAAACTACTATCTCACCTCTCGAATCCGCCATATCACCCCTGAAGAATTCCGCATCCAGCTTCAAAACATCAAGCGGCATGTCTTTGAGGGAATTAAGCGAAGAATATCCGGAGCCGAAATCATCCATCGAAACCGAAAATCCGTATTTTTTAAGCTTCACTATAGTGCCGACAAGCGCCTTTTTATCATCAAAGAATGCACTTTCCGTAAGCTCTATCTCAATCTTATCCCTGGGTGCTCCCGCGGTATCGACGATATCGCGTATCTGCTCCGCAAGGTCGTTTTCTATAAAATGTGCCCTTGACACATTTACGGATACAGGAACGATTGCTTTTCCTTCATCCATCCATTTCTTCTGGTCACGCGCAACATGAGTCAGCATATAGTGATCGATCTCGGTTATGAAACCGTTCTTTTCAAATATGGGAATGAACCTTCCGGGAGGAACGAAGCCCATTTCCGGAGAATCCCAGCGGATAAGCGCCTCCGCACCCTTTAATGTATCGGTCCTGGGATCATACTTCGGCTGATAATAAACCACAAATTCCTCTTTTTCTATAGCAGTCTCCGCCCGTTCATTTACCTTGTCTATCCACTTCTGCTCTTCGATAAGCTTATCATCGAAATACGCAATGCCGGAGCCCTCGCTTTCGGACAAAGTCACTCTTGCAGTAACGGCATTGTTGTATTCCGTCTCCAGATTTATATCTTTTCTTCTTAATATCCTTCCGTTTGCATCCCGTACAACTCCGAGCACATCGACTCCAACATGGAATGAGAAGGAATGCTCACCGTCAAGCATCTCAAGGCCCGATATCATGGATCTGAGCCTGATATCAAGATTTTCCTTACCCTTATAATTAAGAAGCAGTACAAAATTCGAAGGAGTACAATGTGCCACCATCTCCTTCTTTTCGATGCTGTTCTTTATGTAATTATCAATCTTTCTGAGCAGCCTTTCGCCTTCCTGAAGGG
Organism: uncultured Lachnospiraceae bacterium; assembly: GCA_902772925.1. Lineage (GTDB taxonomy): Bacteria > Bacillota > Clostridia > Lachnospirales > Lachnospiraceae > Eubacterium_Q. The sequence goes on along the minus strand of CACYCJ010000356.1, from coordinate 3,706 downwards.
AATGGCATACACAATAATTCCTGTATTTGAGTACATCAATATTGACCACAGCATACTCATTTTTTGCATTCTTACCCTTTGAAAGGAGCTTCTCACCGTTTATTTCAAACCATGCCCAGTTATGTCCTCCCGTCGCCGGATCCTCGTAAAACGATTTTTCTATCCTCTTGCTTCTTATAATGTTTGTTATGAGCATGATAAGGATAAGTAAAAGTGAGAAAAAGATGATAAGAAGGAGCATTAAACCGGTAAATGCCAAAAGCCAGATATCCGTCATATCCGCTTTGATACGAGCCTTTGCGATAAACATCTCGCTTCCGTCCTTAACATCAATCTCCATCCACAGAGGAAGATTAAGAGAAACAGCATCAGACTCCGATGATACCGTTATGCTTAATATCTCGGACTGATACCCTGCTTTCCCTACGTCATCGGAAAACTCAAAAAGCTCATCCTCTCCTACCGCCTGTTCTTCCCTGTAAATATCTTTGATAAACTTAGCCACATTGAAGCCCAGACTTCCTCCCTCTTCGGGATAAAAATAGTCCAGCTTTTCATCCCCGACCACCTTTATACTTTTGTCGGTGAACTGAAAATTAATCCTTTTAACTTCATCCTTGCAGGTAATATTTCCGGACTCATGAATGACCTTCCCCGACTTATCCCGTATAGTATAGCTTCTTCCACTCAGATCCAGTATGTCATAAACCGAATCATCCTTGCCATTTTCATATATATCCGCCATATACTCGATAGCCAGGTGTTCGGCAGCAAGCTTCGAATCAACTGCATAGCCCACTACAATTCTAACAAATACGATAAGTCCGAGTATCACTGCCGCATTTACAAAAAGGAACATTATCACGCCGGAAGCAACACTTCCTTTTTTCATTTGTCTTAATTGCTTTTTGTGTTTATTTTTACTCATAGCCGATACTTAATTCCTTTTCGGAGAAAGTTAAAATGTCATTTTTGCATCCTTAAGCCTGCAATACATAAAACCGTTTTCTTCATACACCTCAAATGTGCCTTCCACCGCTATCTCACTTCCCACCTCCGGGTAGTTATCGGGATAAACAAGGCTTTCTTCATCTGACGGCAGAAATTCCATTCCCTGTGCACAGCAGCCCAGAGCATCCTTTATAATGCAGGCATAATACCTCTGTCCGGACTCGGAATCCTCATAAACATCGAATTTCCCCGCCATGTTTATGTATTTTCCGGTATAATCATCCGGCCTCACCATCATGTTGTAAACCTCGGAATAAACCATCGTACTGCTGAGTTTCGTAAGATCCACATCATAGATTCCGTTGCTCACATCAACGCTTTCCACATCCTCCGTGGTAAGAAGAGCTTCCTGTACACCCTGCGACGCATTTGCCGGAGAATCCGTCATCGTCGCACTGCTTCCGTCGGTCTCTATTATAGAGCCGTCACCAACAATTATTTCCGTTGTAGACTCGGTATCCGTCTCTGTAATAGCCGATGCTTCCGTAGTCGATGTTGCTTCATTTTCCGTACTTTCGGCTTTTTTATCACCGCAGCCTGTAAGAAAAGCGGTCATAATTATCGACGAAGCAGCAAGCAAAGCTATCATTTTCTTTCCTTCATTATTCATAAAAAACCACTCTCTTTTCGATTTTTAAACTTTTTTACCGGTTAACTTTTTTCACTTTATCAGCCTCTAACCTTGCCGACTATCGCAAATATGATAAATGCGACCAGATCAGCAGCCACGATCGTAGATCCCACGGGTGTTCCGGCAAGTATCGATACTACTATTCCGAGTGCGGTGCATACTACCGAAAGGATTGCCGCACATACAGTAACCGACCTGAAGCTTCTGAAAACTCTCATTGCCGAAAGCGACGGAAAGATAACCAGCGCCGAAACGAGCAGAGAGCCTACAAGATTCATTCCGAGTACTATTATAATAGCTATTATAACAGCTACAATCAGATTGTAAATATTTGTCTTTAATCCGACCGCTTTTGAAAAGCTTTCATCAAAGGTGAGTGAGAAAATCTTATTGTAGAAAATGATGAATGCGCCCACGACGATCACCGACATTATTCCGCATATCCACACGTCGGAAATGCTGAGTGTCAGAATGGATGTGGAACCGAAGAGTGTTGTACAGACATCTCCGCTTATGTTCGCTCCGGCAGAAAAAATATTCATCAAAAGATAGCCGAAGGCCAGAGCCGAAACGGACATCACCGCAACTGCCGCATCTCCCTTCAGCTTCACATTCTGACCCGTGGAAAGAAGCAGTACTGCACATATAATGGTCACCGGAAGCACTATATACATTTTGTTGGTCAGATTCAGCACCGATGCTATGGCAAGTCCTCCGAATGCGACATGGGAAAGTCCGTCTCCTATGAAGGAAAACCGTTTAAGGACCAATGTAACTCCGAGCAGCGACGAACATAGTGCGATCAAAACTCCCACGATAAGCGCATATCTGACAAAAGGAAATTCGAAATAGTATATAAGTTTTTCTATCAATTCAGCCACCCTCCTTTTGCCGATGCCTTCTCTGCAAATTCTTCCTTTGTGCCGAAGAATATATTATTTCCTATATGAAGAATGTGGCTCGAATAATCAAGCGCCGCTCTCATATCGTGAGATATCATTATGATGGCTATCCCGTCGGAATTCAGCCTGCTTATAACATTATACATTTCAACTGTAACCTTCGGATCAAGCCCCGCAACCGGTTCATCAAGAAACAGCAGTCTCTCCGTGGCACAAAGTGCCCTTGCAAGCATCACCCTCTGTTTCTGTCCTCCCGAAAGATTACGGTAGCATTTTTTCTCAAGATTCTCTATCTCCATACGCTTGATGTTAAGCTTCGCCAGTTCCTTTTCCTTTGAGTTATAGAAGGGTCTGATTCCCATTTTGCCCTGACAGCCGGATATCACAACCTCCCATACCGATGCCGGAAAATCCTTCTGCGCAGGAGTCTGCTGCGGCAGATACCCTATCTCATTTTTTACAAGGCCATCACCGAACTCCACAATTCCCGCCATAGGACTCTGAAGCCCGAGAATCGTCTTCATCAGAGTGGATTTCCCTGCTCCGTTTTCTCCCACTATAGTAAGATAATCGCCGGGATTCACATCAAAGGACAGGTCACTCACAAGTGCATTCCCGTCATATCCCAGCGTCAAATTTTTACATGATATTAAAGCCATAATAAATCCTTCTTTACATATTAAAATGTGACAGGCAGACGGTTCTCTGTCACATTTGCGACTTGTTCGCATTTATAATAATATCACCGGTTTTGTATGTCAACAATTTATAGATAACAATTCATAATACATTTGTAAACAATAGTTCATAATGATCTTTCGTTTATATTACAACAGTGGAACAATCTGCAGGTGTATATGGTATCGACAAAACCAAACTTCGATTTCTATTATATTATGATATATTAATATACTTTATATTCCACATTAATATATAAAAAAAACCTCTTGACATAGTTGTCAAACAAGTTTAATATGTTGTCATACAACATTCGGGCAGCCCCGGATCATAAGTAAACATAGAATGATCTCTGCCGCTGTCCCAAATATAAAAGGAGGATTTTCTACAAATGGAAAACAAGATTTTTTACGAAAAGGACTGTAACCTTTCACTTCTTGACGGAAAGACAATAGCTATCATCGGCTACGGAAGCCAGGGACAT
>CACYCJ010000355.1 GCA_902772925.1 uncultured Lachnospiraceae bacterium | reverse complement strand
CCGAAAAGTGAAAGAAACAGATAAAAGACAAATCCCAGGATAAGACCTGTAAGAAGGTCCTCGTGTGTGGCGGTGATGTTACCCGTAAGGATAGAAGCCATTATCAGAGCCGGATTACATATATCCATAACAATAACGGACAGCTTCTGCGATACATTATTATCCACAACCTTTTTCTTATACAGATATACTCCTATTGTAACCAGAATGGTGATGACACCCATCTGCTGAAGAACTACCGCAGTGCTCATAATGGAACCTCCGAAAATACGATTGGCGGTCATTATAGCATATATGGACTGTAATGAAAAACAAAACTCGTGATTTTATGATAAATAACTTGGAAAACTCTCTTTTTCACTTGAAAAATATATGCTATTATACTTTCAAGAGATAAATGTGTTTCGTTTGCTGCAGATTAATGTCAGTAACAGCTACATCGTTATTTATGGGGGTAAAAGCTTATGGATATTGAGTTAAGCAAAATGCCGAAACTGGGGTTTGGTCTCATGCGTCTTCCGGAGGAAAACGGAGAGATTGATATGGAACACGTAAAACGCATGGTGGATAAATATATGCAGATGGATAAATGCTATTTTGATACGGCGTATGTTTATCATGGCGGAAAGTCTGAGGTTGCGGCCAGGGAGGCCGTGGTTAAAAGATACCCTCGTGACAGCTTTATGATCGCAACCAAGCTTCCTGCATGGGAGATAAAGGGGGCGGAGGATGTAGACAGGATATTTAATGAACAATGTGAAAGGGCAGGAGTAGATTATTTTGATTTTTATCTTCTTCATTCGCTTGAAGACGGTTCAAATTATGATATCTATGAAAAATATGACTGCTTCAATTGGGGATTAAAGAAAAAAGAGGAAGGGAAGATAAAGCATCTCGGCTTTTCCTATCACGGAAGCCCCGAGCTTCTCGAACGGGTTTTGGATAAGCATCCGGAAACGGAATTTGTGCAGATACAGCTGAATTATCTTGACAGGACAAATCCCGTAGTCAGATCGGAAGCACTTTATAATATATTACATGAAAGAAATATTCCTATCATAGTTATGGAACCGGTTAGAGGCGGAATGCTGGCAAAGCTGAATCCGGAGCAGGAAGAAAAACTAAAGGTAAGGCGGCCGGATAGATCAGTTGCTTCCTGGGCACTCAGGTTTGTAGGCTCACTCCCCGGGGTTATGACGATCCTTTCCGGAATGTCAAATGATGAGCAGGTGGATGACAATATCAGAACCTTTACGGATTTTGAACCTCTCAGCGATGATGAGATGAAAATTATCGATGAGATTACGGAGGAAATACTGAGCATTCCTCAGATCGGTTGTACAGCATGTAAATATTGTACACCGGGCTGCCCTATGAATATCAGTATTCCCGATGTTTTCAGGACCGTTAACACATTAAGAAGATATCCTGATGACTGGAGATCGAAAAATTTCTATGCAGGGGTTGTGTCCAGAGGAGGAAGGGCTTCTGATTGTGTTGCATGCGGACAATGTGAGGGAGTGTGCCCGCAGCATCTGCCTATAATAGAGCTTTTAAAAGAGGCGTCAAATATGCTTGATTAGTTAAGTTCACTGTTTTTTCAACAACCATTTGTTGACTGAAATCAAGTATGAATATATAATAAACCGGAAATTGGGATAGGAAGGTATCATTATCAAAACTATAAGGAGGAAGTCAGATGGATAAGCTAAATAAAATTTTGGCAAAAAAAAGAACCAAAAGAATAATCGGTATGTCGGCTGCAGCCATCGTAATTCTCGCTATAGCCGGAGTGATGCTTTTCGGATATGACGCATTTCTTGATAAGGTACAAAGATCCGGTGAGATCAAATCGATTTCTGCGCTCGGATCGGTATCACCTACCATTTCCCGTGTGGAAAGAATATCGTTTGCCGAAATGCAGATGATGAATGGGATACAGACAACTGTAGCAGCTGCCGGACCCGAAGAAGGACTTCCCGAGGACAGCTACATAGCTTCCAATGACGGGGCTGATGACAGCGCAGACAGAAATGAGGGCGGTGTGCAGCTTTCTCTGGATAATGAACAGCGTCAGAAGATAAGAGATCAGGTTGAATCTGACAGTAATGATTATAAGCTTAACGAAGAAAAGAAGCTTACATTTTCTTATAAGACACCGATACCCGGAGTTTCGGTCAATACTGCCGTAAACGGCGGAAGAGACAATACCGCTACACAGGATCAGATAGCAAAATCAAAATATCTCGGTCAGTTCGTAGTAACGGCATATTGTCCCTGCGTTATCTGCTGCGGTAAAACAGACGGGATAACCGCTAGTGGAGCAAAGGCACAGGCAAATCATACGATAGCCACATCATCTTCGTATGCATTCGGTACAAAGATGATCCTGAACGGAAGGATTTATACGGTTGAGGATCGTGGCGGCGCCATCCAGGGAAATCGTATAGATATATTTTTTAATACACATCAGGAAGCACTTAATTTCGGAAGACAGACAATGGATGTCTATCTTTATACTGACTGATGTAAAAAGAGGGAGACATATAGTAAAATGGAACTTATCTACAGAAGTACAAGAAACAACAATGAGACAGCGAAAGCTTCGGAGGCTATTTTAAAAGGACTTGCGGGAGAAGGCGGACTTTTCGTTCCCGATTTTATTCCCGAGCTTGATAAGAGCTTTGAAGAGCTTTCGAAAATGACTTATCAGGAGATTGCTTATGAAGTAATGAAGCTAATGTTTACGGATTTTACCGAGGAGGAGCTTAAGTACTGCATAAACAGTGCATATGACGAAAAATTTGATACACCTGTCATTGCGCCTCTTGCATATCATAACGGAGCATTTTTCCTGGAATTGTTTCACGGCAAGACCATAGCATTTAAGGATATGGCTCTTTCCATACTTCCGTATCTGATGACGGTTTCGGCAAAGAAAAATAATATCAAAAATGAGATAGTGATCTTAACTGCTACGTCCGGAGATACGGGTAAGGCAGCGCTGGCGGGCTTTGCGGATGTCCCCGGAACAAGGATTGCCGTATTTTATCCGAAGAACGGTGTGAGTCCCATTCAGGAAAAGCAGATGGTCACCGAAAAGGGAAAGAACACATTTGTTGCCGGTATCACGGGCAATTTCGATGATGCACAGACAGGTGTAAAAAATATGTTTAAGGATGAAGCGCTTAATGCATATTTGAACGGTAAGGGCTTCCAGCTTTCATCTGCAAATTCAATCAATATCGGGAGACTTGTTCCTCAGATGGTTTATTATATCTATTCATATGCACAGCTTCTGAAGGACGGAAAGATAAGTGCGGGTGATAAGATAAATATAGTAGTTCCTACGGGTAATTTCGGAAATATCCTTGCGGCGTATTATGCGTCTCTTATGGGACTTCCCGTAAACAAATTCATATGCGCATCAAATGATAATAAGGTCCTTTATGATTTCTTTACTACAGGAACCTATGACAGAAACCGCGAGTTTATTCTCACAACATCACCCTCAATGGATATACTCATTTCAAGTAACCTTGAGCGACTTATTTATAAGATAGCCGACTGTGACAGCGATAAGCTCAGCAGTCTTATGAATGATCTTTCACAGAAAGGAAAATATGAGATCACTCCTTCTATGAAGGAAAAACTCGATATGTTCCGCGGCGGCTTTGCGACAGAGGCTGAGGTAGCGGATGAGATTGGTAAGATATATAAAGAGGACGGATATGTTATAGATACGCATACGGCAGTTGCAGCTGCTGTATACGATAAGTATAAGGCAGAGTCCGGAGACGATACCGTTACCGTTATTGCTTCTACGGCAAGTCCTTATAAATTTACAAGAAGCGTGATGGCCGCAATCGATCCCGAGAGTAAGGATATGGATGACTTTGAGCTTGCCGACAAGCTGTCAATGCTTTCAGGAGTAAGGATCCCGAATGCGGTTGAAGAGATCAGGAATGCCGAGATCATCCACAAGACAGTATGCGACAAGGAAGATATGGAACAGACAGTTAAGAGCTTCCTGGGGTGCTGATACTGTATTTTTCGTTAATTATAAGATAATATAAATGATGTAATAATGTAATATTATAGTGTTTTAATAATATAATAATATACGGTCATGCGATCGTGAACAATCCCGCTTCGCGGTATTACGATCGGATGATATGCGTACAATATAGTACGGTCATGCGATCGTGAACAATCCCGCTTCGCGGTATCCCGGCTCTTCGAGCCTCCTGTTCACGATGCTGAGGCTGCGCCTCATATGAATACGGATAAATACAGTCATCCCTGAAAGCAAGCTTTCGGATGCCTGATTTCCCCGTATTCGCATGACCTTGGTAATTGCAGTTTCACTGTACCCCCTGCAAATCCTGTTTAGGATATTAAAAAAAGCGGACACTTAGTTTGTGGGGCGTTTATGCCCTCTTTTTATTTGTGTTAACCGGAAAGGCGATTTTAAGCCTTTGATCCGGTAACCGGAGGTAAATGATATGTATAAATTAACAACCTGTGCTGAATTTGACAGTGCACATTTTCTTAAGGATTATAATGGAAAGTGCGCCAGACTTCACGGACACAGATGGAAGGTTGAGATAACCGTCGGAGGAGAAAAGCTTGAAAAGGAAGGCAGCAGCCGGGGGATGATAGTCGATTTTTCAAAGCTTCGTCAGGATCTGAAAAAAGAAGCAAAACGACTCGATCATAATCTCATAATCGAGAAGGGCAGTCTCAAGGAAACAACGATAAAGGCGATGGAGGATGAAGGGTTTACTATCGTTGAAATGCCGCTTAGACCTACCGCTGAAAACCTGGCAAAGCATTTTTATGATTATATGACCTCCCGGGGATATCTGGTCATAGAGTCGAAGGTTTATGAGACTCCCAATAATATTGCTGCATATAGTGAGGTGTGAATTTGGGAAGATATAAGGTGGCCGAAAAATTCGTCAGTATAAACGGAGAAGCACGAAGGGCCGGAGAGCTTGCGGTATTTATAAGGTTCGCAGGCTGCAATCTCAGATGTGTTTATTGTGACACGGCGTGGGCGATTTCCCGGGCAGCACCGCACGAACTGATGGATGAAAAAGAAATCTACGATTATATACATTCTTCCGGTGTGAAAAATGTTACTCTTACCGGCGGAGAGCCCCTGATTCAAAAGGATATAAATGAGCTTCTCGAATTTCTTTCAAGGGATGAGAACTTGAGGATTGAGATTGAGACCAACGGGGCGGTGGATATAAGACCGTATAAGAATATTTCCGACAGGATAAGCTTTACGGTTGATTATAAATGTCCGGGAAGCGGAATGGAAGATGGTATGATAGATGCAAACTTCCTTGCGGTGGATCGGGATGATTCCGTAAAGTTTGTGGTTTCCGATAGAAATGATCTGGTAAGAATGAAGGAGATTATAGAAGCCTTTACACTCTGCGAAAGAACCGTGGTTTATGTGAGCTGCGTTTTTAGAGCTATAACGCCGCTGGAGGTTGTGGAGTTTATGAAGGAAAACAAATTGAATGATGTCAGACTTCAGCTTCAGCTGCATAAATTTATATGGGATCCGGATGAACGGGGAGTTTGACCCGGTATAGGGTTGAAAACTCAAGGTAAGTGCTACTATTCGGAGATATGTGTTATGATAATATATGAAAAACTTAGAATGAGGGAAAAGAAATGGCAGTAGATAAGGAAAAGGTACAGGAACATATAAGAGGCTTGCTTATAGCTATAGGTGAGGACCCCGATAGAGAAGGACTTAGGGAAACTCCCGAAAGAGTAGCAAGAATGTATGAGGAAATATTTGAGGGGATCGGTTATACGAATGATGAGATAGCCGAGATGTTCAATAAAACATTTGAGGCACCCCGGGTATCAAGCAATAATGATGTTGTGATAGTAAGAGATATAGAGATATTCAGCTATTGCGAGCATCATATGGCAATGATGTATGATATGAAGGTTGCTGTGGCTTATATCCCAAAGGACAGAGTTATCGGTCTCAGCAAGATAGCGAGGATAGCCGATATGGTCGGAAAGAGGTTGCAGCTTCAGGAAAAAATCGGCAGCGATATAGCAGAGATCATGCAGAAGGCCACGGGCTCCGAGGATGTTGCTGTTTTGATAAAAGGAAAGCACGGCTGTGTTACATCAAGAGGAATCAAGAATGTTCCTGCCGTGACTGTTACAACCACCTTCAGAGGAAGATTTGAAAATGAGCCCGAGCTCAGAGCTATGCTGATGAACGAGAGCGTAGCGAGTGCATGTTCAAAGGAAGAGTCATAAAGGAAGGATCATACTATGAAAAATAAAAAAGAAGCATTGGTTGTTTTAAGCGGAGGACAAGACAGTACGACATGTCTTCTCGAAGCACTGAGCAAATATGAAAAGGTGCAGGCAATATCGTTTGATTACGGTCAAAAACATAAGAAAGAGCTGGAATGTGCTGCAGCTATATGCAGTAAGTACAATGTTCCCCAAACTATCATCGGTCTTGAAGAACTGAATAAGCTTGCTCCGAACGCGCTCACAAGGAGTGACATTGAGGTGGATAGTGAGAAGCCCGAGAATGATGTTCCCAATACATATGTGGAAGGAAGAAATCTGCTTTTTCTTACATATGCTGCCATATATGCAAAGGGTCAGGGTATAACTGATATATTTACGGGTGTGTCACAAAGTGATTTTTCCGGTTACCCCGACTGCAGGGACATTTTTATCAAGTCACTCAATACCACATTAAACCTTGCAATGGACTATGAATTTGATATAATAACACCGTTAATGTGGCTTGATAAAGAAGAAACATGGGCGAAGGCCGACAGTCTGGGCGGACTGGAAACCGTTCGTGATATGACACTTACCTGTTATAATGGTATAATGGGTGAAGGATGCGGAAATTGTCCCGCCTGCAAGCTGAGAAAACGCGGCTTCGACAGATATATGCAGAGAAGATAAGACCGGAAGGTGTTTTAAATGGAAAAGTTGCTTTTTATAGTTAATCCGACTGCCGGACACGGTACTATACAAAAGGATTTCTTTGATATAATCGACCTTTTTACTAAAGCCGGTTACAGAGTGGAGGTTCATCCTACCCAGAATTCATCGGACTGTAAGGAATACATTCTTGAAGAAGGACATAAATACAACCGTATTGTGTGCGCGGGAGGCGATGGAACTCTGGACCAGACAGTTGAAGGATGCCTCGAACTGGGAGATAATCACAAGGAAAATCTTGATATCGGTTATATTCCCTGCGGTACGACCAATGATTATGCAAGGAGTCTTTCTATCAGACTGAGACCGCTGGAAGCGGCAAAGCAGATTTTAAAGGGAAAGACAAAGCTTTTGGATGTGGGCCTTTTTCAGAATGATCCGTATATATATGTTGCCGCCTTCGGAGTATTTACAAGCGTTTCCTATTCGACGCCTCAGGCTGCCAAAAATATGATAGGTCACGCCGCATACGTTTTGGAAGGCTTCAAAGAAGCGACAAGCATTGCGGTTCATCATATGGTAGTCAAATTTGATAACAGGACGGTGGAAGGTGATTTTATCTATGGGCAGATAACAAATTCTCTTTCGGTAGGCGGCTTCAGGCTTATCGGAACCAATCATGTTATCTTTGATGACGGAAAATTCGAATGCGTATTCATAAGAAAAATGGACAATCTCGATCAGTTCAACAATCTTCTTACCGCTATTGCGATAGGTGAGATATATGATGATATAATGCTCGTTGAAAGGGCAAAGACCATACAGATCATTTCAGATGATGAGGTCGCATGGACAACTGACGGTGAGTACAGCGGAACATATAAGGAATGTAAAATAGAAGTGCTTCCGAAAAAGCTTCCGCTTATACTGGATCATGACACAAAGCTGATGCTGTGAGATATGCGTCAAAATCAGGACATAACTTCCTGTATATTGTTTGTATAAAGTGATTATTATAAAGGAGAAAACATGAGAAGAATTCTGGTTACGGGCTGTAACGGACAGCTTGGTAGAGCAATTAATAAGGTTTATGCCGATGCCGTTAAAAGCGGTGAGGTTGTACTTGTAAATACCGATGTCGGTATAGAAGGCGTGACAAGTCTTGACATTACCGATATAAATGAAGTCGAAAGCTTTGTGGAGGCGGAGAAGATAGATGTTATCATTAACTGTGCGGCCTTTACAAATGTAAATGCTGCGGAGAGTGCATGGGATGCGGCATATAAGGTGAATGCCATCGGACCGAGAAATCTCGCCATTGCATCAACCAAATATGATGTAAAGCTCATTCATGTTTCCACGGATTATGTTTTTGACGGAACAAGTGATAAGCCCTATACGGAATTCGACGCTCCTGCACCCCTCGGTGCATATGGAAAAACAAAGTACGAGGGAGAGCAGTTCGTAAAACAGTTCTCAAAGAGATTTATGATAATCAGGACCGCGTGGCTTTACGGTGACGGAAAGAATTTCGTGAAGACCATGATAAATGCGGCTTCTGACAGAGACGAGGTGACAGTTGTAGGTGATCAGATAGGTTCGCCCACAAGCGCAATGGAGCTTGCGAGATGTATAAAAGCACTTGAGCCTACCGAAAACTTCGGAGTATTTCACGGGACCTGTGAGGGCTACTGCTCATGGGCTGACTTTACCGAGGAATTCTACAGACTTGCGGGGATTACAACAAAGGTAAAGCATATAACCACTGACGAGTATCCCACTCCTGCTAAGCGTCCCGCATACTCTGTGCTTGACAATTACATGTTAAGATTAACCGGATCCTATACATTTGCAGACTGGAAGGATGCTATAGCAGAGTATATGAATGAACAATAATATACATAAATATACGTATAAATATATATAAATATATATAAATATAAATAAATATAAATAAATATACATAAATATACATATAAATATATTTATGTATATCGATCAACAGCCGTTCATCCGATATTGTACTTTTCGAGACCGTTGAGGGTCTCGGTGCTTAGCGATTCGCGAGTCGTAAGACGAAGTGAGAGCTTAGCACCGCTAGGGGTACCCTCACCGAACGAGAGTGTGTCGAGAAAAGCATAATATCGGATGAATGGCGTAATTGAAATAAAAAATTTTGATAATAAAAAAATAGGAGACCATACTATGAACAGAGACAAATATATAAGCCCGCTTTCCGAAAGATATGCAAGCAAGGAAATGCAATACATTTTTTCACCTGATATGAAGTTTTCAACATGGAGAAAGCTATGGATCGCTCTTGCCGAAACAGAAATGGAGCTCGGCTTAAAGGATGTCGAAGGAAACCCTCGTATCACACAGGATATGATAGATGAAATGAAGGAACATATCTATGATATCGATTATGAGAAAGCAGAGGCCCGGGAGAAAATAGTAAGGCATGATGTAATGAGCCATGTATATGCTTACGGCCTTCAGTGCCCTAAGGCGGAGGGAATAATTCATCTGGGAGCCACAAGCTGTTATGTCGGTGATAATACTGACATTATCATTATGAGGGACGCTCTTAAGCTTGTAAGAAAGAAGCTCCTTAATGTCATCAATGAGCTTTCTGATTTTGCTCTAAAGTATAAGGATCTTCCTACTATTGCATTTACTCATTTTCAGCCTGCTCAGCCTACTACGGTAGGAAAGAGAGCAACACTTTGGATGCATGACTTTTATATGGATCTTCAGGATGTTGATTATATGATCTCACAGCTTAAGCTTCTCGGATCAAAGGGTACTACAGGTACCCAGGCAAGCTTTTATGAGCTTTTTGAAGGGGATGATGAGGCTTGTCGTAAAGCTGATAAGATGATAGCTGCAAAAATGGGCTTTGAGGAATGCTTCCCTGTTTCGGGACAGACCTATACAAGGAAGGTCGACTCAAGAGTTCTTAATGTGCTTTCGGGCATAGCTCAGACAGCTCATAAGTTTTCTAACGATATAAGACTTCTTCAGCATTTAAAGCAGATTGAGGAGCCCTTTGAAAAGAATCAGATCGGTTCTTCGGCAATGGCATATAAGCGTAATCCCATGCGTTCGGAGAGGATAGCATCACTGGCGGATTATGTAATGTGTGATGCGCTGAATCCGGCATTTGTGGCATCTACCCAGTGGTTCGAAAGAACACTTGATGATTCCGCAAACAAGAGACTTTCCATACCTGAAGGCTTTCTTGCTGTTGACGGAATTTTAGATCTCTGTCTTAATGTTGTAGACGGACTTGTTGTATACGAAAAGGTAATCTATAAGAAGTTTATGGAAGAGATACCGTTTATGGCAACGGAAAATATAATGATGGATGCCGTAAAGAAGGGTGGAAACAGACAGGAGCTTCATGAAAAGATAAGACAATATTCGATGGCTGCCGGCGCAAATGTTAAGATGGAAGGAAAGGATAATAATCTCCTTGAGCTGATTGCTGCCGATCCCGAATTCGGGCTTACGATCGAGGAACTTCGTGCAGCAATGAAGCCTGAAAGATATGTAGGCCGTGCACCTCAGCAGACAGAGGAATTTATAAATGAGGTTATAAAGCCTGTCCTTAAGGAAAACAAAGAATTACTCGGAGTTACAGCTGAAATAAATGTATAAATATTCGCCGGATGGGACTATTCCCTTTCGTAAATTTTAGGAGGTGTGGTAATGGAGTTAATGGAAGCCATTGATCACAGAAGATCTGTCAGAAAATATAAGGATGATGCTGTCGAAGAGGATAAAAGAACACTTCTCGATACATTTGCAAAGGAGCTTTCCGATGAAGGCGATATAGATATTAAGATCGTATACGACGATCCCGAGGGCTTTGCCTCATTTCTGGCTCGCTATGGAAGCTTTAAAAATGTCAGGAATTTTATAATACTTTCCGGTAATCCCGAGGATCCGGAGCTTGGAGAAAAATGCGGCTATTTCGGCGAAAAGCTTGTGCTTACCGCAGAGACTCTCGGGCTCAGTACCTGCTGGGTCGGACTTACATTTAATAAGGCTCATATGAAAAAGCTGATTGGTGAGGATAAAAAGGTAGTGTGCGTAGTTGCACTCGGCTACGGAACGGAAGAGGAAATCGCCACAAGAAAGCCGCATAACAGTAAGCCGATGGAAAAGGTTGTAGTATCGAAGGGAACTATGCCGGAATGGTTCGGCAAGGGGGTTGAAGCCGCTCTGAAGGCGCCCAGTGCAATGAATCAGCAGAAGTTCAGATTCGGTGTAAAAAGCGGAGAGCCTGCGGCTGTTACTGCAAAAGGTCCCTATACCGATGTCGATCTCGGAATAGCAAAATGTCATTTCGAGATAGCCACGGGACGAAAGGTATATTGATACTCTCATCGAATTTATTTGCAAAATAAAGTAATACGGGTTATAATCACATAGCTAATAGATTTAATATCAGAATAATTGGAGGAATTAAATGGTTACTGCTGTTGTTGGAGCTAACTGGGGTGACGAAGGCAAGGGAAAGATCACGGATATGCTTTCCGAGGAAGCGGATATAGTTATAAGGTTTCAGGGCGGAGCGAATGCAGGTCACACCATAGTTAATGAGTATGGTAAATTTGCTCTTCATACACTGCCCTCGGGTGTGTTTACGGACGGAGCCGTAAGCATTATCGGAAATGGTGTTGCACTCGACATACCCAAGCTTTTTAATGAATACAATTCCGTTGTTGAACGCGGAGTTCCGAAGCCGAAGCTTCTTGTTTCGGACAGAGCACAGATCGTAATGCCGTATCATGTCCTTTTTGATACCTACGAAGAGGCAAGGCTTGCAGGTAAATCCTTCGGCTCTACAAAGTCAGGTATAGCACCTTTTTATTCGGACAAATATGCAAAGATCGGCTTCCAGGTAAGCGAGCTTTTTGATGATGAGCAGTCTTTAAAGGAAAAGATTGAAAGAGTCATAGCACAGAAAAATGTGCTTCTCGAGCATCTTTATCATAAGCCCATTCTTGAGGTGGATGATATATATGCTACGCTTATGCAATATAAGGAAATGGTTAGTCCCTATGTATGTGATGTTTCCGCATATCTTGATCAGGCAATAAAGGATGGTAAGAAGATACTTCTTGAGGGACAGCTCGGTTCTATGAAGGATCCCGATCACGGTATTTATCCCATGGTAACTTCTTCGTCAACACTTGCAGCTTACGGTGCCATAGGAGCCGGTATCCCGCCCTATGAGATAAAGAAGATAGTAGTTGTGTGCAAGGCATATTCAAGTGCTGTCGGCGCAGGTGAATTCGTAAGTGAGATTTTCGGTGATGAGGCTGATGAGCTGAGAAACAGAGGCGGCGACGGCGGCGAATTCGGCGCTACTACGGGACGTCCCAGAAGAATGGGATGGTTTGACTGTGTTGCATCAAAATACGGCTGCAGGCTTCAAGGTGCTACAGATGTTGCATTTACCGTTCTTGATGTACTCGGTTATCTCGATGAGATACCCGTATGTACCGGCTACGAAATAGACGGTGAGGTTACAAAGGATTTTCCTGTTACCACGAAGCTTAAAAAGGCTAAACCCGTATATACCGTTCTTCCCGGATGGAAAGAAGATATAAGGGGAATCAGAAACTATGATGAGCTTCCCGAGAATTGTCGTAAGTATATTGAATTTATTGAAAAAGAAATAGGTTATCCCATTACAATGATATCAAACGGTCCCAAGAGAGAGGATATCATATATCGTAATGTATAATTAATATCGGATCAGAGGGTCGAGAAAATATCGGCCTCCCGATATGCAGTTGTAGTACATCGGTAGTACATCGGCTTCCCAAGCCGAGGAGGCGGGTTCGACTCCCGTCAGCTGCTTGGCCCCTGTCACATATTTGTGATGGGGGCTTTTTTGCTTATATGCACTTAAGAGCAGATATGTAGAATATGGCCTATCGGAGGTTTATATGGATCGAAAAAAGTTTTTAAAGGATTTGGACGGGTTGTTTCAAAGCGGAAATGCAGATAAGGTTCCGCAGTTTTTTGAGGATAAAAAGAAGGAAGCCCTGGATGAAAATGACAGGGAGACGGTTGCGATAATACTGAATGAGGAAATCGGTTATTACAGACAGATAAGTGATTATGAAAAAGGCTGTGCAGCGGGAGATGAAGCAATCGGTCTGATGAACGAATTAGGCTTAAAGGGTACGCTTCCCTATGCTATGACAATTCTTAACTATGCGAATCTTATGAGAGCTGCAGGTAAGCTGGAAGAGTCAGAAGAGCTTTTCAATGAAACATACAGAGGTCTTACAGCTATCCCGGATCTGGATAAAATGAGACTCGCCGAATATTATAATAATGTATCTCTCCTGTACGAGGAGCAAAGTGAATATAACAAAGCAGAGGAAGCTCTTGTTGAAGCATTAAAAATCTGTGAGGAATCCGGCGGAACAAGATTTCAGGTTGCTGTCACGCATACGAATCTCGGAAATGTACAGATTAAGCTCGGTAAATACGGTATTGCCGAGTATCATTTGAGGACGGCAGACGACCTTTTCAGTGATAAAGGACTTAATGATTCGCACCATGCGGCAGCTCTTTACGGATTGGGAGATATTTACACCGGACAAAAGAAATACGGTGAGGCTGTAGAGCTTTACAAAACCGCTCTGGATATGATAGAGGGTTTTGTCGGCAGAAATAAGGACTTCGATAGAGTAAGTGAAAGCTACAGCTTTGCACTTTCGGAATACGAAAGGGAAGGAAAAGACAGTATTGCTTTTGTCAAAGGTATGGATGTCGCTGTCCGCTTCTATGAAGATTACGGAAAAAAGATGATCCATGAAGGCTTCCCGGAATACGAGGAGAAAATAGCAGTCGGAAAGACAGGGGCCGGATCAGAGTGCTTCGGCTTTGACGATGAACTGTCCTGCGACCATGATTACATTCCCGGCTTTTCAATGTGGCTTACCGATGAAGATTATGAGAAGATCGGAAGTAAGCTTGAAGAAGCATATGAAGATATTCTGAAAAGCTTTATGAAGGAAAATGGCTATAAGGAAAGCGATGTCTTTAATGATAACGCAAGAAACAGAAACGGAGTAAGAAGGATCAAGGATTTTTATCTGGAGCATACAGGGACAGAGTATGGCCCGGAAAGCTTAAATGACTATCTTTTTCTTCTGACGGATGAAAATGAAACAGGTGCTGCGGCAGCTGTAAACGGAGCGGTTTTCAGAGATGACCTCGGTATTTTTTCGCAGGCGAGAATGAGGCTGTCGGCGTATTATCCCGAAAGACTAAAGCTTATGAAGCTCTCTGAGTATGTGACAAAGCTCGGGCAGGCAGCTCAATATAATTACAAGAGATGCTCCTTAAGAAATGACATTTCGGCGATGCTTATAATCAGAGATAAGGCAGTAAGATATGCTCTTAAGATCATATATATGCTTAATGAAAGGTATGTTCCTCATGATAAATGGCTTCGTGAGGGACTGAAAGGCCTGCCTCGTCTTTCGGAGCTCGGATATGTAATCGATGAGATAGCGGTGACCGACATCAGAAATGTTGAGGATAATGTCAAATATCTTGAGATAATATGCAGAGATATACTTTCTTTTATTAAGAAAGAAGCGGTAGTATACGGAAACAGTTCATTTCTTCCGGATTACGCACCTGAATTTGCCAAAAGAGCTGCCCTTTATGAAAAGTCGGTTGATGAGCTTTCCGAATATATAGCAAGACTGGAATTCAAAACCTTTGATAAGGTAAAGAACAAGGGCGGAAGAGCATATTGCCAAAATGACTGGCCTACCTTTAGGATTATGCGAAAAAGTCAGTATATGAACTGGACGACGGAGATGCTTGTTCAATATATAACTGACTTTGAAGGGGCTCTTTCGGAGGGCAGAAATATGATAACCGAAAAGTATGGTTATATGATGGAATCAACAAGACCGGAAGAGTTTGAAGAGATAAAAGACAGGCTTCCCCGTGTATCTCCTAAAAAGAAAATGATAGTGGACGAGCTGGCAAAGGTTCATGTGGAATGGACGGAGGATTTCGGAAACAGATATCCGAATCTGATAAAGCATGCAAGGACTATTCACAGCAGTGAGGATGTTCCGAGAAGCGTATCATCGGAGACATATCTGAAGGGAGAGTTATATACATACTCGGATACAATGCTTATGATGTATGGCCGGTTTATCATTTCCGCCTATAAAAGCGGTATTAACCTTACCGAAAAAACAGTGGAGAATACCGTCAAAATGTACGGATATAAAAGCCTTTTTGAGGCTTCGGATAACGAAAAAGAGTTATGATTATCTTGACTGTATTACATAGTTGTGATAAACTTAAATTTGTGCACAAGATTGTTACTAAAATATTTGGAGGACTTTGACAATGGAAAAAGGTATTGTGAAATGGTTCAACAACCAAAAGGGTTACGGATTTATTACCGCAGATAATGGCAATGATGTTTTTGTTCATTATTCCGGTCTCAACATGGAAGGCTTTAAGGAGCTTAAAGACGGACAGAATGTTGAGTATGAAATAGCCGATGGTGAAAAAGGACCACAGGCAGTCAATGTAACTGTTATTAAGTAAAATATTATCAGGTACATTAACCGTTGAAAAGGGATATCGCAAGATATCCTTTTTTTACGCGCACGCCTGCCGACATTAATTGCTGCCATTCGGCAACTGCAAAATGAAAATATGGAAATATTGTTATAATTGTGGTATAATGTCCTGATTAAACAGGAGAGTACGGATATGGTTTTTTCCAGTGTGATCTTTTTATTCAGGTTTCTGCCATTATTTCTGATATGCTATTTTGTTACACCCGCTAAATACAGAAATATTGCACTTTTTATTGGAAGCCTTATATTTTACGCATACGGTGAACCGGTTTATGTTCTCCTTATGATGTTTTCGATTGTTATAAATGACAGACTTGCGCGAGTTATGGCTGCAAAGAACGAAAGTAGAGAAGGTTCGGGAAAACCCATACTCATTCTTCTAATGTTTATTGATTTCGGACTTTTGTTCTTTTTCAAATATCTGAATTTTACTTTTTCAATCGTAAATTCCATAGCGGGGAAGCTGCTGTTTAATGATATAAATCTGACGCTTCCTCTCGGGATAAGCTTTTACACATTTCAGATAGCATCCTATGTCATAGATGTTTACAGAGGAAAATATAAAATCAGTGAAAGCTTTACGGATTTCGCAACATATGTCTGTATGTTTCCTCAGCTGATAGCAGGTCCCATTGTCAATTTCGGCGAAGTACGAGAGAGACTTCATAAAAGAAAAGTAAACTATGCCATGATAGAGTGGGGAGTATGCGTATTTATAATGGGTCTGTCCTACAAGGTACTCCTTGCAAATAAGATCGTATCACTTTGGAACAAGGTACAGACTGCCGGAGTGACCGGTGTCGGACCACTTACCGCATGGCTGGGCTCATGGGGCTTTTCCATGCAGATTTATTTTGACTTTTTCGGATATTCACTGATGGCCATAGGTCTCGGGAAAATACTCGGCTTTAACTTTCCTGCAAACTTTTTGAATCCATATACCGTAAAGTCGGCTACATCCTTCTGGAGATACTGGCATATGACTTTGGGAAGATGGTTCAGGGATTATGTGTATATCCCGCTCGGAGGAAACAGAAAGGGTACAGCCAGACTGATACTTAATACATTTATAGTATGGTTTCTTACGGGACTCTGGCACGGCGCAAACTGGAATTTTATCATATGGGGTCTTTTCTTCTTTGTGATCCTGATGCTTGAAAAGCTTCTGTTTCTGGAAAAGCTGGAAAAGACAAAGGTTCTCGGACATATATATATGTTTTTTATGATTCCGTTTTCCTGGACCATATTTAATATAACCGATCTTAATACCCTTGTAATGTATATAAAAAGACTTCTGTTTCTGCCTGTTGAGGGATCTCTGGAGATCAATTGGTTTACGCAGTTTTGGGAGTACTTCAGTGAGTATTGGTGGCTTCTTGCAATATGTGCATTTTGCTGTACCGGATTACCGATGAAGTTCCTTAAGAGATTTTACAATAACATTTTTGTAAAGATGCTGCTTCTTGCGCTTTTCTGGTACAGTGTTTATCAGCTGCTGACCGGAGCAAATAATCCATTCCTGTATTTCAGGTTCTGACGGAGTACGGATTTATGAGAAATGATGACAGAAGACAAGTGAATAGACCGAAAAGAAAAAAGCCTAAGAAAAAACAGAATTTTTTTCTGGACAGTCCTTTGGTATTTCTGATCATTTTTTCGACTGTGGGACTTTATGTGACAGCTCTTGTAACGGGGATATTCGGCGATACAAAGCTTTATGTCAGCTTAGATCATCCTCTTTTTGCCTCGGTCCTTTTAAATGAGACCGAAAAAGCAGAAAGCGAGGAACCGGAAAAACCGTCCTCTGTTATTATAGACAGAAGCTCGGACGAGAATGAAAAAAACACCGTTACTGATGCGACCGAGGGAGATTCTGAAAAGAAAGGCTCCGGATCTGATGAAATCTCTTCGGATACGGATGATACAACAGAGACGAAAACAGCTACGGAAACGGATACAGAGACCACAACCGAAGAAAAATATGTTGTCGGAACAAAGATTCCCACCGAATATATTGATGTAGACAAAACACCGGTTGATTCGGTATACTACAGCAATCCGGGAGTTAAAGCACTGACTACGGATTATCCATACATTACGGTCGATAAATCATATTTTGATGACGCATTGTTTATAGGTGATTCGAGAGTAGAAGGAATGCGTCTTTACAGCGGACTGGATAATGCGGTTTTCTACTGTAAGGAAGGTCTTTTCATGAGTGATGTCCTGACAGCAAATATCGGTATAGCTCCCGACGGAAGCAGAACTACCATACCCGACGCTCTGGGCAAGACAAAGTTCAAAAAGATTTTTATAATGATCGGAATTAACAGTATAGGTATCGGGAATACCGCGGATTACAAGGCTCAGTATCAGGAGATAATTGCGACTATACAGAAGCTGCAGCCGCAGGCTATTATTTTTATTAATTCCATAATGAATGTTACAACTGAAAAATCCTTAAGAGATCCGGTTATAAATAATGTTAATATAAATGATAAAAATGTCGCTGCGGCGGGCTTTGCCAACGGCGTTGACATTTTCTATATTGATATAAATGACTATGTGACAAATGATGACGGAGGACTGGTTCCTGATTATACATGGGACGGAGTGCATTTATACGGTCAGTACTACAGTCTTTGGGTAAAGTGCCTTGAAGACCATGGCGTATCGGAGGAATCCTTCAAATATCTTGAAGAGCATTGATATGGACAAAAAAAGACATTTTGGAATTAAATATTTAATGTCGGATAATAAGGGGAGTGTCGGACTTATCATACTGATGTGTTTACTGGCTGTCATTGCGGCAAGTCTGATATTCATGGTCGTTTCTTCGCTTTTGGAGGAAAGAGATGATAAAAAGTATTCCGGAGTCCACACTGCGTCGTCTGCGGCAACCGACACGGACGCCTATCATGCTGCGGGAGCATCCGTTCCTGCATACGGTGATGACGATGATAACGGATTTGAGCTTATCACTCCCGGACTGGACTTATATCCGGAAGATGATAAAGACTACACCGGATATGTAAAAAATACCGAGGCAACTGTCACGGAGGAGATTACCACCGAAGAGCTTACCACGGAGGAGGCACATTCCGAAACTGATACAGAGGCCGTGCAGGCGGAGGTTTACTACCCGACCAAATATGAAATAGTTGACAATTCGGGTGTAGATAAGGGATATTATAAGGATCCGGGCAGAATAGCACATTCTACCGATTATCCCTATGTCACCGTGGATGATTCTTACTTTGAGGATGCTGTATTTATCGGTGATTCCCGTACTCAGGGTCTTATGCTATACGGCAATATGAAGACCGCGACCTTTTATTGTAAGCAAAGCCTTTTTGTGCATAATTTTCTGACGGAGGCATATGCATCTACTCCGAGCGGAACTATGACCGTTCCGGAGGCACTTCGTCTTTATAAATTTAAAAAGGTCTATATAATGATAGGTATCAACAGCATGGGACTCAGCACGCAGGGAGATTTCAGGGATTATTATGCCGATATAGTTGATACGGTGAGGGCATTGCAGCCCAATGCCATAATCTTTGTGAACGGCATTATGAATGTGACCACATCATATTCAAACGGAGCTCCTACTATCAATAATATAAATATTCGGGATAAGAATGTGCTGATATCCGAATTTGCAAACGGACGGGATATCTTTTATCTTGATATGAACGAAGCACTTTGCGGAGACGACGGAGGACTTGTGCCTGCATATACATGGGACGGGGTTCATCTCTATCCGGATTATTATCAGATATGGAAGGAATTTTTATATTCTCACGGGCTTCAGCAGACTACGATCGATTATCTGAACAGCTGAGAATAAAGCTTAATATGTGAAATGTGTCTGTTCGGAAAAAGTTTCCGGATGGCAAAATAATAAATAAAGAGGTTTAATGATGAGCGAGAACAACAATAGGAACAACGAAAGCAGAAAGGAATCGGAGGATAAGTACAGAGATAGAAGAGACTATGACAGGCGTAGTGATTATGATGATTATGACGAATCGGATGATCGCAGAAGAAGCTATGAATTAAAGAAAAGGGAAAGAGAGAATCAGAGAAAGGAAGAAAAAGGAAATAAGCTTACAACAATATTTACAATTCCGATTGCAGTGCTTTTTGTGGCCCTGCTTCTGGCCTTTATCTATTTCTTCCTGTTCAGACCGATATTCACGGATGATAAGTCAACGCCGATGGATGATGTTTTACAGTTTATTTCAAATAAGACTTCATCAGATCCGATAAAAACAGATGAAAACGGTAACAGGATTTATAGCGATAAAGATATAATACTGACTATGTATGAGGAAAAGGAACCGGTAGCCGTAAATTCGGATATGTACAGCGATCCCGGTAAATATGCGCTTACGACAAATTATAATTATGTCCAGGCAGACAGCGACTATTTTGAAGATGCCGTATTTATAGGTGATTCCAGAATGGAAGGCTTTAAGCTTTACGGCGATCTTGAGGGGGCTACATACTACGCACAGACCGGTATCAGCCTTTCGCAGCTCCTTTATCTTCCCGAGATAGCAACGCTTCCGAATGGTCAGAAGACCGATCTTAGGAGTGCTTTGCAGCAGGTCAAGTTCAAGAAGATTTATATTATGATAGGTGTAAATAATATCGGAGCTTATTCCACGATGGATTTCAGAGAGGAATATGAGGATATTATCGAAATAATACACAGCTATCAGCCGGATGCGGTTATATATATAATGTCAATACTGCATATATCAAGCGGGTACGAGTCGGGAGCTCTCAACAATATCAATATAAATGACAAAAATGTTGCGATATCCAGTCTTGCAAACGGCATAGATACATTTTATCTTAATGTTAATTCGCTTTACACAAATGATAACGGACCGTTGCTTCCTCAGTATACCGCTGACGGACTTCATCTGGACGGAAGCAGAGTATATAAATCACTATGTGACTTCCTCAGGGAGCACGCATTACCTGATGAACATTTCGAAAGGTTGGAACAGACTTGGTAGAAAACACTAATTCTGAGAACGAACTGAATACGAATGAAGCGGCGGAAGAGCAGAAACCTGCGGATGAACAGAAACCTGCGGAGGAGCAGAAGCCGGTAAAGAAAAAGAAGAAAAAGAGAAGGAAGAAGATTAATTATAAGCTTCTCTTTATACCGGTTGCTATTCTTATAACTCTTATTGTGGTATTCTTTACCCGTGGGGGAGGGCGAAGAACTCTTTCACTTATCTTTGATACAAGTGAAAGAAAGAAGGAGTCAACCACGGAAATCAATGAAGAGATGCAGCTTTTCTCGAGAGACAGACTGGCAAGCGCGCCTATAGTTATGGCATCGCCCACTGATATTTCCGCTTACGGAACCGGAGGAGGAAGAGATGGGGATTCCGGATATTCGGGAAGACAGGCGGCGCCCGTGCAGTACATTTCATATGAGTCCTCCGGTATAAGCACACCGTATTATACGGACTCCGGACTTATGGCACTGACAACAAGCTATCCTTACTCGACAGCTGATGCAAGCTATTTCAACGATGCGGTATTCTTGGGAGACTCGAGAACGGTGGGACTTCGTGACTACGGAGGACTGTCGAATGCAACATATTACTGCAAGGTCGGGGAAACCATGTACAACCTTATGACCGATAATATAGCATATCTTC
Source organism: uncultured Lachnospiraceae bacterium (assembly GCA_902772925.1). Lineage (GTDB taxonomy): Bacteria > Bacillota > Clostridia > Lachnospirales > Lachnospiraceae > Eubacterium_Q. Next base: position 19,943 of record CACYCJ010000355.1, on the reverse strand, counting down.
CGGACGGTACGCCGACCAATATTCCGACGGCACTTTCCGCAACTCAGTTCGGAAAGGTCTACATTATGATCGGCATTAACAACATAGGTATTACGACAGAGTCGTACAAAGCGAAATACGCTGAGATTCTCTCGATAGTAAGAAGTCTTCAGCCGAACGCAATAATATTTATAGAGGCAAATATAAATGTAACTGCCGAATTTGCAGCATCAAGCTCGACAGTCAATAATGTCAATCTGAATGAGAAGAATACGGCATCGGCCGGCTTTGCCAATGGTGTCGATATCTTTTATCTGGACATTAATGATGCACTGACAGACGCCTACAGATGTCTGCCGGCAGAGTATTCATGGGACGGGCTTCATGTTAAGCCTAATTATACATATCTTTGGGTAAACTATCTGTTAACGCATGCGGTACCGTGATAAGGAAGAAGGGTCACGGAATGAAAAAGGGGGTAGCCGATGATTCAGGAGTATATTTCCAGGAAGGATATGATCATATCGAAGTCGATAGATATTATCTGTGATTCCGGTATACAGGGGTTAAATGTAAAAAATGTATCCTTAAAGACAAATATTTCCGAGGATATGCTTTACAAGTATTACGGATCGATAGATGAGATTCTAACCGATGTGGTGGATTATTACTTCAAATTTGATGACAACTTAAGGGCGACTATTGACCAGAAGGAAATCAGCGGAGCAGAAAAGCTTAAGTTTTATGTGGATCAGTATGCCCAGTATTATGACGGATATTATGAAATATCTACGATAATGCTGCATTATGAGGAGCTTCTTCATATGGAAGCGACCAGGGACAGGGTAGCAGACGGGATATTGAAAAGAAGGAGCTATCTTGAAAAGCTTGCTCAGCAGGCGAAGGATGAAGGAGATATAGCAGAGGATATCGAACCTATGGATATTTCCGAGCTCATAACCGCAAAGATAATGCTGCTTACGCTGAACAGACGCATAGTTCATTCCAGGAATACTTTCAGGAATGAAATATTGACTTTTATGGATGCACTATTAAAAAGAATATGTTAAAATGTACACCAGTTAATCGAACAATGCATTTTGGAGGTGATAAAGATGAAGGTACTCATCGCTGAAGACGATGTTGCGAGTGGCAAATTTTTATCAAAGCTTGTATCTAAATACGGAGAGGTAAAGCTTACGACAGACGGAATTGAGGTTGTTGACAGTTTTGTTGAAGCTATCAAAAGCGGAGAAAAATACGACCTTGTATGTCTGGATATTATGATGCCGAAGATAGACGGCTATAAGGCGCTTGCATCAATCCGTGATGTTGAAAGAAAGATGGGTATACCCAGAATTTCAAGATGCAAGATAATTATGATCAGTGCACTTGATGAAGAATTCGATGCAAATTATGCAAGCGAAGATTATGATGCGTATATGTGCAAGCCTATCGATATCATGAAATTTGACAATATGGTCAGAAAACTCGGATTAACGGAATAGATATGGATCTTTTTGAGTACGCACAAAAGAAATCTCGTGAAAGTGAAGCCCCACTTGCCAGGAGGATGCGCCCCGAGAAGCTGGAGGACATCGTAGGTCAGGAGCATATACTCGGTAAGGACAAGCTCCTTTACAGAGTCATAAAAGCCGATAAGCTCAGCTCTGTCATTTTCTACGGTCCGCCGGGAACAGGAAAGACAAGCATAGCTTCGGTTATAGCAAGTACTACCAGTTCGGTGTTTAAGGAGATAAATGCAACTACCTCCGGGAAAAAGGATATGGAAGAGATCATAAAGGAGGCTAAGGAAACTGCCGCATTTTATGATAAGAAGACCATACTTTTCATTGACGAGATACACAGGTTTAATAAAGCCCAGCAGGACTATCTTCTTCCCTTTGTAGAGGACGGAACCGTTATTCTTATAGGGGCCACGACCGAGAATCCGTATTTTGAGGTTAACAGTGCTCTTATTTCAAGATCCTCGGTCTTTCAATTAAAGCCCCTTACCCGTGATGATGTACTTAAGCTTATCGACAAGGCGGTATATGATAAGGAAAAGGGAATGGGCGCGTTTAATGCCAGGATCACTGATGATGCGGCTGCATTTCTTGCAGACTATTCCGAGGGGGATGCCAGACATGCTCTTAATGCCATAGAGCTGGCAGTCCTTTCCACCGAACGAAACGAGGAGGGTGTTATAGTCATCAGTCTCGATGTTGTGCAGGAATGTCTGGAAAAAAGAAATGTCAGATACGATAAGGGCGGCGACAATCATTATGATGTGATATCGGCATTTATAAAATCGATGAGAGGCTCCGATCCCGATGCGGCTGTTTATTATCTTGCAAGGATGCTTTACGGAGGAGAGGATATCAAGTTCATTGCCAGAAGGATAATGATCTGTGCCTCCGAGGATGTCGGAAATGCCGATCCCAATGCACTTGTGGTAGCTACGAGCGCCTGTCTTGCGGTAGAAAGAGTCGGGCTTCCCGAAGCAAGGATAATACTTGCACATGCGGCCATATATGTAGCGACTGCTCCCAAGAGCAATGCTGTCATAAATGCTATTGACAGGGCGCAGGAGGCTGTTAAAAATATCGGGAGTGCCGCAGTTCCGCCGCACTTAAGAGATGCACATTATAAAGGGGCCGCCGAGCTTGGTGCCGGCGGTTATAAATATGCACATGATTATCCGAAAAATTATGTGGATCAGCAATATCTTCCGGATCCCGTTCAAAATGAAAGGTTTTATGAGCCCGGAGATAACGGATACGAAAAAGAGATAAAAAAGTATTTGAAGTGGATACATGAGGAATAAGCTTTGAGTAACGATAATACATCCGTGCAGGAAACGGTTGAAGAATCAGATATTAAAAAAAAGGAAGAAAAGACTCCCGAACAGCTTGAGGAGGAAGCTCAGTTTGCGAAGGAAAGAGCCGAAAAGAGAAAGAAAAAAACTCGGACGATTCTTGAAAGAATAGCGGCTATCGTATGTCTTTTCCTTATAGTGTTTTTCATAGTGGGACTGATAGTTTCCGCTTTTACCGGCAGCAAGTACTTCGTTGCATTTCTTTTCGGTGCTATCGTCATTCCTTTTGCGATTTATATCTTTCTGTGGCTTAAAAAGATTTCGTCTTGAATCGGCCGTGGAGATTTGATATACTTCTGATGCTTGCAATATAATATTATTTTTAGAGGAGATTATTAAAAATGAGTTTATTATCTGACTGGCGTGATCACGCATATGGTCTTGATGAAAGGACGCCCGAAGGAAAGGATTTCTGGCTTAAATATTTTCAGATGGAAAAAGGAATTTACGAGAAGCTGCTCGCTAATCCCGATTTTATCGAAGCCGGAACCGTTAAGGAGCTTGCTGAAAAATACGGTACTACCATCGAGCTTATGACAGGATTTATTGATGGTATAAGCGACAGCCTTATCGAGCCTATAGATTTAGACAGCATGGATGAGGATACAAATGTAAGGCTTGCTTATGATACGGAAAAGCTTTACATGAATATGGTAGGCTGTAATGCAGAGTGGCTTTATACTCTTCCCGAGTGGGATAAGATCTTTACAAAAGAGAAGAGGGATGAGCTTTATAAGAGAGAAAAGAGTTCTCATACGGTTATCAAACCTCCTAAGGTTGGAAGAAATGATCCGTGTCCCTGCGGTTCGGGTAAAAAATACAAGAAATGCTGTGGCGCACAGCAGTAGTGCGATATTTTGAAATAGGAAAGTCTGCCGTATGTTACTGCAGACTTTTTTGCATTATAAGGAATCGGAAAATAATTTGAACAGTTTCAGCGAAGAACAACAAATAGCTATAGAATGCTTTGAAGGTCCGTACCTTTGTCTCGGAACCCCGGGTTCCGGTAAGACGACGGTAATGATTGAGAGAGCGGTTAAGCTGATAAGGGAACACGGGATAGCGCCGAAGAATATACTCATTATCACATTTACAAAGGAAGCCGCGGTTTCCATGGAAAAAAGGTACAGAGCGATTGCCACGGCCGAAGGGATAAAGGGTACCCCCAGACTTTCCACATTTCATGCTTTTTTTTACTGGGTTGTAAGGAATGTTTACGGCTTCGAGCTTAATGCCGTACTGACGGAAAACGAGATCAGGGATATGCTCAGGAATATCCTTCGTGAGAGGGAAAGCGATTATCAGGATAATGAAGAGCGGCTCGGCAGTCTGATAAGACAATTCGGGATTATCTGCTGTGATATGATAGATATAAATAATTATTACAGTGACAGCATTTCCGAAATCGGCTTCAGAGAGATCTATGATGCTTATCAGAGAAAGAAAAAATCATCGGGTAAGCTGGATTTCGATGATATGCAGACAATGTGCCTTAAGATATTTAAAGAAAATCCGAGGGTACTCAGCAGACTTCGGGAAATTTATCCTTTTATAATGGTGGACGAGTTTCAGGATACTTCACGGATCCAATATGAAATATTGAAAATGCTTGCGGCACCGAAGAATAACATTTTTGTGGTGGGTGATGACGATCAGTCTATTTACAGCTTCAGAGGAGCAAGACCTGAGGTGCTGTTTTCTTTCCGGAAGGATTTTAAGGGTACAGAGGTCTTAAGACTTTCCGCAAATTTCAGATGTCCCGAAACCATTGTTTCAGCTTCGGACAGGCTTATCCGTCATAATCGTAAAAGATATGATAAAATGCCTGTAAGCGCCTGCGGGACCGAAGGAAAAATAGAAGTGATAAGGACTCCCGGCGTAAATGATGAAAGCCTGAGTGTCATCGAAAGGATTCGTAATGCCAAAGAATCCGGAATACCTTACGATGAAATGGCGGTCCTGTATAGGACAAATGAATGTCCGAGAAGACTGATCTATAAGCTGAAGGAATTTGATATACCATTCAGGATAAGGGATACCGTAAATGATATATACGATCATTTTGCCGTAAGGATATTGCTGGATTATATGAGATTTTCTTCGGGTGACAATTCAAGAAGAGTGTTTCTTAACATAATGAATAAGCCTGTGAGATATATCAGCAGGGATATGCTGGTTAAGGATAAGGTTACTTATGAAGGACTCCTTGCAATGACGCGCGGAAGGGATTATCTTACGAATAATATAAATGAGCTATACAGGCAGCTCAAGGTTATAGGCCGCCTTGATCCTTATGCTGCCGCAAATTACATTCGTAAGGCGGTCGGGATAGATGCTTATTTAAATGAATATTCTTTAAAACGGGGAATTGATCCTGCGGAGGCAGCGGATATCATGGATGATTTTATGGAGACTGCACGGGAATTTGAAACATTTTCGGAGCTTTTTAAGTATATCGATGACTACAGAAGCCTGATAAAGGAAAATGAATCGGAGCAGTCTTTAAAAGAAGGAGTATCTCTGCTTACCATGCACAGCGCGAAGGGACTGGAGTTCTCAGAGGTTCATGTGATTGACTGTATAAACGGAATGATACCCCACAGGAAGGAAAAGACAATACCCGGTATAGAAGAGGAAAGAAGAATGTTTTATGTGGCTGTGACGAGATCCATGAGGAATCTTTATTTATATGTTCCGAAGGAAAGAAACGGCCGTGCGACTACTCCCTCCGTATTTTTGGAAGAGATGGAAGGTAAAAGCTTATGAGTGGATTTTTTTCCGGAATGCTTGACAATCTTACGCTGTTTTTCATGAAGCTGGTTTCGGGATGGCTTAAGAAAAAAGTGCGTGAGGATCAGCTTTCCGCCAACAATGAAACATGGAATAAATACTTAAGTGACGAAAAAAAACTTTCGGAGATTGCCACGGATATAAAAACGAAGCCTGACGGCAGCAGGTTCTTTTACATTGAAAGACAGCATCAGATGAGTGAGTTTCTATACGGTGAGAAAAAGGGTATCGTAGGAAGGCTGATATATAAGGATGCGGATCTTACGGCGGCTGATAATGCCTGTGAGGTTATTGCGGTTTTTAACGCGCTTATGAATATGGGCTGCTATGAGAGTCTGCCGAAGCTTTTATATACATTTGCCTCAAAGGGGATAGCGCTAAACGGTATGTTCGGGACGGATTTTATAAGGCTTCAGAAATATTTTGATGAAAACGGCTTTGAGACGGTAAGGATTAACGGGAACCGCCTTACCGAAGAAAATCTGAATCGGATAGGTGAGGATTTTACCGCATATCTTTTTATAGCATTTAATGAAGGACAGAATCCTTCGTCCATGATACATACAATGTGCATAACAGGCGAAATTGATAATGACCGCCGTGTTTATGTGAGACATAATTCGGGCAATATGCAGCTATATCCCGATCTTTACGAAGCGGTGACGGATTATAACGGCGGAAAGGGACACGCAATAAGTGTGATAGGCGTGCGTAAAAAGGAGAAAGCATGACTTTAGAAGAAATAAGAAAAGATATAGATAAAACGGATAATGAGATAAAAAGACTTTTCACGGACCGTATGAGGCTTTCCGAAGAGGTGGTAAAGGTCAAGGCAAAAAACGGAGGCGATATCTATAAACCCGAAAGAGAAGCCGAACTTATAGAGAGACTTTCAAAGGATGTGTCTGATGATATAAAAGATGAATATGTTTCATTTATAAAGCATATTCTGGTACTCAGCAGAAAATACCAGTACGGGAGGATAACTGAGCTTAGTGATACCGGCATGACGGAGGCCCGTAGTCTTGCCGAAAGCATTTTGCCCGGGCATGACAGGATCAGGATAATGCTCGGAAGTAAAGAAAAAAAAGCAGATCCGTTAAAGGTATTATCCGTAATTGCGGTGTATGGTGAAAAGGTATCTTCAGTAAGCTATGATGAGAAAAAAGGGACTTTGGAGATTGAGCTTACAGCAGATATCCTTCGGAGAGATACGATGATACTTCTGTTTCATCTTTCTAAGGAAAATGACGGCTTTAGGATTGTGGAGAGTTATACTGCCTAATGAAAAATCTTGGTAAATATATAAAACCATATATTGCGGAATCAATCCTGGCACCTCTATTTAAGATGCTTGAGGCTGCTTTTGAGCTTCTGGTTCCGGTCGTAATGGCTAAGCTTATCGACTACGGTATAAATGAAAATGATCCTAAAATAATTGCCAAGCAGGGTATAATGCTTGTTGTCTTGGCAATCGTTGGCTTTATAGCTTCGGTTACGGCACAGTATTTTGCTGCAAAGGCGGCAATGGGAGTCGGAAGCGGGATCAGAAAGAGCGCATTTGCGGTTATAAATGAGCTATCCTATTCGGAGCTGGATAAGATAGGAAGCGCTACGCTCATTACAAGAATGACCGGTGATATAAACCAGGTTCAGACCGGAGTAAATATGACACTCAGACTTCTTCTGAGATCTCCTTGTATAGTCTTCGGTGCTCTTATTATGGCATTTCTGGTAAACGGAAGAATGGCATTAATCTTTGTTGTTGTCCTTCCTGTTCTTTTTGTTGTTGTTTTTTCCATTATTTTTTCAACCATACCTTTATATCGCGGCATACAGGAAAAGCTGGATGGTATAACTCTGCACACCAGAGAGAACCTGAAGGGTGTGAGGGTGATCCGTGCATTCGGAAGAGAAAAAAGTGAAATGGACGAATTTGAGAATGCGTCCTCGATGCTCAGAAAAAAACAGCTCTTTGCCGGAAGGATATCGATGTTCCTGAATCCTCTTACATATATGATAATCAGTGCCGGATTGGTGGCTATAGTATATAAGGGCGCAGGTCTTACCGATGAAGGCTTCCTTACCCAGGGTGAGCTTACGGCACTTGTGAATTATATGAATCAGATACTTATCGAGCTTGTTAAGCTTGCAAATCTTATAATCACGATTTCGAGGGCTGTTGCAAGCGCAAATCGTGTGAGCGAGCTGCTTTCGATGAAGCCGTCGGTAAAATTCCCGGATCATTCCGAGGTGGCTGATAATAGAAGGAAAAACGAAGCAAAAGAGCTTTCGGTGATATTCGAAAATGTTACATTTTCCTATGAGAGCTCCGGTGAAAATGTACTAAGTGATATAAGCTTCTCTGCAAAGGAGGGTGATATCATAGGCATCATAGGAGGAACGGGTTCGGGTAAGAGCACTCTTGTTAATCTTATCCCCAGGTTTTATGATGCCGATTCGGGAAAAATTTATATAAACGGCAGAGATATAAAGACCTATGAAAAAAACGAACTGAGATCCTTCATGGGAATAGTGCCTCAGAAGGCTGTCCTTTTCAGAGGTACCATAGAAGAAAATATGAAGATAGGAAAGCCGGATGCGTCCGCTTCGGAGATTGACGCAGCGCTGGAAACGGCACAGGCTAAGGATTTTGTTTATGACAGAGATGAAGGACTCGGCTATGAGATAAATCTCGGGGCGAAGAATCTTTCCGGTGGTCAGAAGCAGCGTCTTGCCATTGCCCGAGCACTTATAAAAAGTCCCAAGATACTCATACTTGACGACAGTGCATCCGCACTCGACTTTGCTACAGAGGCTGCCTTAAGGAAAAGACTGATCGAGGGACAGGCCGGAAGGATAAGCTTTATAGTTTCGCAGAGGGCATCGAGCATTATCCATGCCGATAAGATCATAGTGCTTGAGAACGGTCATGCTGCGGGGATTGGAGATCACGAGGGTCTGATGGAGTCCTGTGAGGTATATAAGGAAATCTGTTATTCCCAGGGGATAGAGAGGAATGAAGAAATAAGTTGAAAAAGCTGTATAAATACCTGAAAAAGTACATACCATTAATACTGCTTTCGCTCCTCTCGGCATTACTTACCGTGGTAATGCAGCTGTATATACCTATCCTCATAGGTCAGGGAGTGGATCTTATCGTGTCCAAAGGAAATGTCGATTTCGAAGGGGTATATCTAATACTTCGAAAAATGATATTTCTTATACTCGGCGCCGCATTTTTTCAGTGGCTGATGAGCCTTATCAACAATAAGGTGGCATTTAATGCCGTATACGATATCAGAGTTAAGGCCTTTAATAAGATACAGGAGCTTCCCATATCCTATATTGATTCCCATCGCCACGGCGAGATAATGTCAAGGATAACCACTGATATCGATCAGATGTCTGACGGACTTCTTATGGGCTTTTCACAGTTTTTTACCGGAGTTATAACCATCATCGGCACGCTTATATATATGTTCACTATTGATATAAAAAATGCGCTGATCGTTGTGCTGCTTACTCCCTTATCTATATTTGTCGCATCCTTTGTTGCAAAGAAAACCTACAATATGTTTTTAAGACAATCGGAAAAGAGGGCGGATATTACGGCTCTTATAGATGAAATGGTAGGAAATGAAAAGGTTGTACAGGCGTTCTCCTATGAGGACAGGGCTGTGGAAAGGTTTGAGAAGGCAAATGACGAGCTGACGGATGCAAGCTTCAAGGCTACATTTTTCTCGTCTCTTACAAATCCGTCAATGCGTTTCGTTAATAATATAATATATGCCGCAGTCGGGATCATCGGTGCTTATTCCGCTCTTACCATGAGGCTTACGGTAGGACAGATCACAAGCTTTCTGAGCTATGCCAATCAGTATATGAAGCCCTTTAATGAGATATCGAATGTTTTGACGGAGCTTCAGAATGCTCTTGCCTGTTTTGAACATGTTGTGGAGTTTATTGAGGAACAGCCGGAGACATCCGATGCAGAAGGCAAGGAGCTTATGGATATATCAGGAAATGTGGAGTTCGAGGGAGTTTCATTTTCCTATGATAAGAATAAGGAGCTTATTAAAAATCTTACACTCAGTATAAAGCCCGGAATGAGAGCGGCGATAGTAGGACCTACAGGCTGCGGAAAGAGTACGATCATAAATCTTATAATGAGATTCTATGATGTGGATGAGGGAAGGATCAGTGTGGATGGTAATGATATCAGGCTTCTTACGAGAGAAAGCCTTCGCTCGGGCTACGGAATGGTGCTTCAGGAAACCTGGCTTAAGAGCGGGACTGTAAGAGACAATATAACCTTCGGAAGGCCGGATGCTGCCGATGAGGAGGTAAGAGCTGCCGCAACAGCCACTCATGCCGATGAATTCATAAGAAAGCTTCCCGACGGCTATGATACATTTCTTTCCGAGGATGGAGGAAGCCTGTCCGACGGTCAGAGGCAGATGCTCTGTATCACGAGAGTAATGCTGAACCTGCCGCCTATGCTGATACTTGATGAGGCAACAAGCTCCATTGATACAAGAACCGAAAAATATATACAGGAAAGCTTCAGCGTTTTGATGAAGGGCAGGACAAGCTTTATTGTAGCCCACAGGCTGTCCACTATAATGGATGCCGATATCATTCTCGTGATGAAGGACGGAAATATAATAGAAAAGGGAAGGCATGAGGAGCTGATCGAAAAAGGCGGATTTTATAAAAAGCTGTACGAAAGCGGACTGCAGCCCGTCTCATTTCCTTAAAATTCCTTTGGAATTATTAAAAGTTTTGACAATAGACAAATATCGTAAAAAAATGTATAATATAATTTATTCGTTTTACTGAGAGTACAGAATTTGCAGATATTGCGGAAATGGAGAGCCATATGAATTCTAAAGATTTTGATATGAGTAAGAAGGAAACTATAGAAACCTGCAAAAAATACATGAATGAGACCTTTGACAGATTTGACTTCATAGCCGAAAAGGGAAGCGGAGTATATCTTATTGATGAGAAGGGAAACAAGTACCTTGATTTCATGGGAGGAATAGCGGTTAATGCTCTCGGTCACTGCCCGAAGAAAGTGGTAAAAGCCATTAAGAAACAGTCGGAGGAGCTTCTGCATGCCTCGAATTACTGCTATACGGTACCCCAGATAATGCTTGCTAAGCTTATCTGTGAAAGCATCGGAATGGAAAAAATTCAGTTCCAGAATTCCGGAGCAGAGGCAAATGAAGCGATGATAAAGCTTTCGAGAAAATACGGGATTGATAACTTCGGACCGAACAGATATAAGATAGTAACGGCTGCTAATTCATTCCATGGCCGTACACTTGCGACGCTTACCGCGACGGGACAGCCGGATTCGCCTATACAGAAGGGCTTCGGACCTCTTATGCCCGGTTTTGAATATGCGAAATTTAATGATATAGATTCATTTAAGAAGGCGGTTGATGATGATACCGTTGCTGTTATGATAGAGGTAATACAGGGTGAGGGCGGAGTTATTCCGGCAAAGAAAAAATTTGTTGCCGACCTCAGACAGCTGTGTGATGATAAGAAAATGCTTCTCCTTCTGGATGAGGTTCAGACGGGCTGGGGAAGAACAGGAAAGCTCATGGGATTTATGTCTTATGATGTTAAGCCCGATGCTGTCAGCATGGCCAAAGCCATGGGAGGCGGAATGCCTATCGGAGCAATGTGCGCGGATGAATGGCTGATGAAGTCATTTACTCCCGGAGCACACGGTACAACCTTCGGAGGAAATCCGGTATGCTGCGCAGCCGCTTATGAGGAGATTAAAGAGCTTATAGATAAGGATATTTCTTCAAAGGCTGCAAGAAACGGAGATTATTTCAGAAAGCAGCTAAAAAATCTTCCGGGAGTTAAGAAGGTCCGCGGTATGGGCCAGATGACCGGAGTGGTATATGAAAAGGAGATTGCAGCTGAGGTTAAGCATATAGCTGCAGAGAGGGGACTTCTTATGACGGCCGTAAGACCGGATGTAAACAGATTTGTTCCTCCTCTTATAGCAAAGAAAAAAGACTGTGACAAGGCTGTAAGCATTCTTGAAACAGTATTGAAGGAGCTTGTATAGGAAATTGAAAAGGCGCTTGAAGATTTCCATAATGATCTTAACCATGATGGCATGCGTTATCGCATGCCTGTTTGGCGTGTCAGGAAGCCTTCATGCAGAGGAGGATATGGCCTCCGATTACAGCCAGGTGGTATATGATCACAGCAACGGACTCGGAGGAAATGAGATCAACTGTGTATATCAGACTCAGACGGGCTATATCTGGGTAGGAACGGATGCGGGACTGTACAGATATAACGGAAATGAGTTTAAGGCTTATAACCTGTGGGAAACCGAAAAGGATGATATATACTGCATAAACTGCCTTTTCCAGGATGACAAGGGAAGACTCTGGATCGGAACGGATAATTACGGACTGTTTTATATTCAAAGCTGGTCCATCTATCATTTTACGGCCGAATACTACAGCGGCGTTAAAAATGTAAATGATGTGGAACAGGATGCAAACGGCCGTATCTATGTGGCGACAAATTACGGACTATACTATGTCGATGAGGATAATCTTTCCCTTACAAGAAATGACGAGCTTGCCGGAAAAAGCATTACCGATCTTACGATAATGGATAATATGCTCTGGGGCATATACGGAGGAAACAGGGTTTTCTATATCGATAAGGCTGATAAGCTTCATGAAAGAGAGGCATCACATTATACACAGGAGGAGCTTACCTGTATAACAAGTGACGGTAATTATATCTATATAGGAACATCCGGAATAGATATAATAAAGCTTGCCAGCTTTCTTTCAAGCAGTGTCGTAAGCTCCGGAAGAGTTGCCGTAAACAGCATTAATATCATAGATGATAAAAAGTATATCTGTGCCGACGGAGGTATCGGATATCTGGACAAAAATGATGAATACCACAGTATAAGCGGCCTTTCCGTAAATACTTATTTTTCTTCGATCATCAAGGATTATGAGGGCAATTTCTGGTTGTCATCTTACAGACTCGGTCTTTTGAAGCTGGGACTCAGTAAATTTTATGATTATACGATGATCCCGGATTCCATGACAAACTGTGTAGAGGAGATAAGGGACAGAAAATATATCGGAACGGATAACGGTCTGTATATCGTGAATGAGAGTGAGGGTATCATTTCAAATGAGCTTACCGAGCATCTTAAGTCAGCGAAGATAAATTATATCATCAGGGATGACAGAGGAAACGCCTGGATATGTACTCAGAGAGGGCACGGCATAGTAAGAGCCGAATACTCCGGTGAGTATAAGGATATCACAAAGGAAAACGGTATGCCGTCTAATGTCGTCAACTCTGCAGTAATGCTTTCAAACGGAAATATAGCAGCTGCAACGGATAACGGCATAGCTATAATCGATCTTGACGGAAATGTTGTCCGTGTCATCGGTGAAGCAGACGGTCTTTCAAACAGAACCATAACCCGGCTTGAAGAGGATGAAAGCGGCGTGATATATGCCGGTACCGAAAGCGGCGGCCTCTATGCGATATCAAATGACAGGATTACAAATTATTCACAGAATCAGGGGCTGACGTCTACCTACATAACTGCGCTTCTTTATTATAACGATAAACTGTTTATAGGAACTGATAACGGACTTTTCCTTTTGGACGGAAGTATAAGACAGATTACTAATATAGATTATTCCACCAATATTTACGATATGATCGAAAGGGATGACAATATCTGGCTCATCACCTCCAAGGGAGTTCTTCGCACTTCTCAGGACGAGTTGCTTTCCACAACGGGACTAAACAGCCGATTCTGGTCATATGGTGACGGCCTTTCAAAGACTACGACAATCACCTCGCGTAACTGCATTGACAGATATAATATTCTGTATATCTGCTGTAATGACGGGCTCATGACAATGGATATATTGAATATTCCCATTAATAATACACATCCTAAGTTTTCCGTATCGGAGATCAATATCGACGGAACATCATATACTTACGATCAGATAGGCGGGAATCTGACTGTTCCCAGTGATACGACAAGGATTACTATAAGCTTTTCTCTTCTGACCTTTGTCAACAGGGAAAATGCGATGATAAGATATATGCTTTCGGGTGTAGATAGTGAACCTGTCACCATTAAGGGTGATCAGCCTATGCAGGTAATCTACACAAACCTTGAAGGAGGGGAGTATGTTTTCACGCTCAGCGCCGAAAACGGTGACGGCGTGGGGATGGACAGTGAGGTCAGCTTCAATATAAAAAAGGAATATAAATTTTGGGAATATACTGCCGTAAAGATAGCTATGATCGTGGCGGCTATGGTATTTATATTTTTTGTCATAACCATAACCATCAGACTGAGAAAACAGGTTTCCGGTAAGGAATACGAAATAGCAGAGCTTTCCAAGGAAAATGATGATGTTATTAAGTTTGCGATAGCAAGGACAGATTATATCGCAAACATGAATAATGAAATTAAGATTCCCATTAATGCCATTATCAAGGTGGCAGAGGATATGAGGGATACCACATCCGATAAAGATACCGAGACCAGGGATAAGCTGAATGATATCATCAGCTCCGGAAATGATGTTGTTGAAAAGATCGACAAGAGTCTCCTCCTTGCCCAGCTGGATGCCGGCAGGGTAAAGGTTGTCAGTGAACCGTATTCCGTGACTACGCTCATGTGCAATCTTTCGGATATGGCTCTTAATCTTATAGGAGACCGTCCTGTGAGATTTATAATAGATCTCGGTGAGAATATCCCCGATATCCTTGTCGGTGATTATGAAAAGATAAAGATCATCATAAGCTATATCATAGAGAATGCCATCAAATATACCAAGGAAGGTTCCGTCACAATGACGGTGGACAGCTTCGACTACAGTGATGATGACGGCAATAAGCTTGTTAATCTTAACTTTACCGTCGCAGATACCGGAATAGGAATAAGAGAGGAAGATCTTGAAAATATTTTTAATCTGAACAGTAAATCCTTTGAGAAGAGCGGTATCAGCCTTGTCATTGCCAAGAGGCTTGCGGATCTTATGTATGGCGAAATCACTGCTGAGAGCACCTATGGTGTCGGATCCACGTTTACTGTTTCTCTTTACGAGAAGAAATCCGTAAAAAAGGTGCTTACGGGCGCTGCGGAAAGTGAAGTGACGATGATCTCAAGAGAGGAGGCGGAGAAGCTTCTTACTCCCGAGGTTATGGCTCTTCTCGTTGATGATCTTGAAGTGAGCAGAACGGTTGCACTCGGTGTTCTTGATAAATTCGAGATAAGCACTGATATCGCAACATCAGGCTTAAATGCGATCGATATGGTGATGAACAAGGACTACGACATCGTATTCCTGGATACAACACTTGCCGTAATGAGCGGTGAGGATGCCATGAAGGAAATAAGAGGTCTCTATGATAAAAACAAGAGCAGTGTAACGATAATCGCCATGTCCGAGGATGCTACGGGGATGGACAGAGAGGAGCTGCTTGCAGCCGGCTTTGATGATATAATCCTTAAGCCTATGGATATGAGAGTTGTCGCGGGAGTGCTGAAAAAATACATCGATCCCGCAAAGCTTAAGATAAGACCCAGCGCAACGGAGCATTATATTTCCGAATCAAAATATTATGAAGGTCTGAAGATGCTCGGCGATGAAGCGGATATAGTGACCGGGATCGAAAAGGTCGGAGGAAATATTGATATATATAATAAATATATCAAAGCATTTTACGATCAAAACAGAAATGCTCCCGAGGAATTCAGGAAAAATGAGCTTATCAGGGGAAGAGTGTTCAGAAACCGTATTCACAATATCAAGAGTGGATGCGGAAATATAGGCCTCTTCGGACTTTTTGAAGAAACGATAAGGATGGAAAGTGCCATCAATAAGTCCAACAGAGAGTATATTAAGAACAATATCGGTATTTATACCGATTATCTGGAGGAGGTTCTGCTGCTTCTCAAGGAGTATATTGATTTTGTTGACAAGATCAAGGGCATCAGCGAGGATGATCTTACCGAAATACTTCGGAAGGAGCAGGAGGAAAGAAATGAAAATCGCGCAAGAGAGGTTATCGATCTGGAGGATCTGACATCAATGAAGGGACATGCCGAGCTTGGTGATCTTGACCTTTTGGTACAGGACCTTGCAAGGATAGAAAAGTATACCTACGGAGTAGAGGATACTGATTTTATTAATGCTCTTAAGGATGCGGTTGAAACAGAGAATTATGATGTGGTCCTTGAGCTTATCGGAACCTACATTGATCTGAAGCATTAGAAAAGATTAAAAATCATCGGATAGAAGTGAGGATAAAGGAATGGAATATCGTATTGAAAGAGACTCCATGGGCGAAATGGAGGTTCCCGCAGACAAGTACTGGGGAGCTCAGACGGAAAGAAGTAAAAGGAATTTTAAGATAGGCACCGAAAAGATGCCTGATGAGATAATAGAAGCCTTTGCCATCCTTAAGAAGGCAGCTGCCATGGCTAATTATAAGCTCGGAAAGCTGGATAAGGAACGCTTCGAGCTGATCAGCAGTGTCTGTGATGAAATTTCCGAAGGAAGGCTTGAGGGAAATTTTCCGCTTGTTGTATGGCAGACAGGCAGCGGTACACAGTCAAATATGAATCTGAATGAAGTGATAGCAGGTCGAGGAAATGAGATAAAAAACGGTGAAAAGGTGCTTCACCCCAATGACACCGTCAATATGTCTCAAAGCTCAAATGACACATTTCCGACTGCACTTCATATTGCGGCAGCTACGGCACTCGAGAAAAAACTCCTTCCCGCAATCGACAGGATGGTACTGACTCTTAAAAGGCTTGAAAAAGAAAATGAGGGTATCATCAAAAGCGGAAGGACACACCTGCAGGATGCGACGCCGATTGCTTTTTCTCAGGAGATAAGCGGATGGAGAGGAATGCTTGAAGCTTCGAGAAAACAGATTGAGGCAGCACTTCCGTTTTTAAAGGAGCTTGCACTCGGCGGGACTGCCGTAGGAACCGGGCTCAATGCGCCCGAGGGCTTCGGAGAGGAAGCTGCGAAGGCTGTATCACTCATTACGGGAATGGATTTTGTTTCCGAACCCAATAAATTTCATTCGCTTACATCCAAGGATGCGGTATGCTTTGCACACGGTGCAGTTAAGGCTCTTGCCGCAAATATGCTCAAGATAGCAAATGATGTGAGATTTCTGGCCAGTGGTCCGAGATGCGGTCTGGGAGAGATAATGATACCGGAAAACGAACCCGGCAGTTCTATTATGCCCGGAAAGGTAAATCCCACACAGTGTGAAGCTGTCACAATGGTAGCGGTACAGGTTATGGGAAATGATGCTGCTATAGGAATGGCGGCATCACAGGGTAATTTCCAGCTTAATGTATTTATGCCGGTCATCGCGTACAATTTCCTTCAGTCCGTAAGACTTATGGCGGATTCAATCAATTCCTTTAACGATAATTGTCTGTCGGGGATTACGGCAAATAAAGAAAAGATGTCTTCGAATCTTCATAATTCACTTATGCTTGTTACCGCATTAAGTCCTTATATCGGTTATGATAATGCCGCAAAAACGGCCAAGAAGGCATATAAGGAAAATATTTCGCTGAAGGAAGCTGCAACCTCTCTCGGATTTATTACCGCTGAGAGATTTGATGAGGTATTCCATCCGGAAGAAATGGTATGACATAGGGTCATAGGTGAAACCGCGATTCTGCTTGCAGAAATAGCGGTTTCACCTGATGACCCGAACAAACCCGAGGAAGTAGTCATTTATGAAATAAATGAACGGATTCCGAGGGGGTGTAGGATTGCGAGAATTGCGCAGCAATGAAGCAATCCGTATGTCATAATAAAGTATAGAAAGGAAATAAATATGCTAGACAGATTTCTAAGATATACGGCGGTAGATACACAGTCCGATCCCCACTCCGGTACACATCCCAGCACTCAGAGCCAGAAGGCTCTCGGAAGAATGCTCTACGGAGAGCTTGCCGAGATGGGAGCCGAGGATATTTACTATGACCGTGAATTTAATTATGTGTACGGCTTTATTCCGGCAACGGATAACGGCAGGTACAGGAAGGTGATAGCGTTTATTTCTCATATGGACACATCTCCGGAGGCGTCGGGAAAAAATGTAAGGCCTAAGGTTATAAAGAATTATAACGGCTCGGATATAGTTCTCGATCCGGCGGAAAATATCGTTCTCAGCCCGAAGGATTTTCCGGAGCTTCTTCTGTATAAGGGAGAGACTATCATAACGACTGACGGAAAAACCCTGCTTGGGGCAGATGATAAAGCGGGAATTGCCGAAATAATGGAAATGGCGAAATGTCTTCTTGCAGATGCAAAAAAGGAACATCCCGAATACATTCACGGAAGGATCGGGATATGCTTTACCACCGATGAGGAGATAGGAGAGGGCGTCCTGAATATAAAGCTTGACAGGCTTAAGGCCGATGCCGCATATACCGTTGACGGCGGAAGGATCGGAGAGATACAGTACGAAAACTTTAATGCCGCTTCTGCCGATATAATGATCACGGGAAGAAACATTCATCCGGGTGATGCGAAAAACAAAATGATAAACGCCGTTTCGATAGCCACAGAGATTCAAAGCTCTCTTCCCCGATACATGCGGCCGGAGACTACGGAGGCTTATGAGGGATTCTTCCATCTTACGGAAATGAGCGGTACTGTGGAAAAGGCTGAGATGCATTATATTATCAGGGATCATGACAGGAAGCTTTTCAATGAAAAGAAGCAGCTGCTGAGTGATATAATAAGTCGCCTGAATAAGAGCTACGGAGACGTGATAAAGCTTAATATAACGGATTCTTATTACAACATGAAGGAAAAGCTTTATCCGAAGCATATGTACCTTGTGAATGCGGCTAAAGAAGAAATGAAAAAAATGGGGATAGAACCGCTTGTACTTCCGATAAGAGGAGGTACCGACGGAGCAAATCTGTCTTACATGGGGCTTCCGTGCCCGGATCTTTGCGCAGGTGGTCATAACTTCCACGGACGATATGAATATATTTCGCTGGAGTCGATGCAAAAAATCTCAAAGCTGTTATCGGCACTGGCATGTGATATATATATGTATGATGAATAAATAGATGAGGTGAAAAGGATTGAGTAAGGGAATCATTGAAATCAAAGGACTGACCAAGAATTTCGGAGATCAGCAGGTACTTAAGGGTATTGATCTTACCATAAAGGAGAATGAGTTTCTGACTCTGCTCGGGCCTTCGGGCTGCGGTAAGACGACTACTCTCAGGATAATTGCGGGCTTCGAGGATCCCAGTAAGGGAGAGGTGCTTTTTGACGGAGTGGATCTTATAAAGATACCTTCGTACAAGAGAGAGGTAAATACTATTTTTCAGAAATATGCGCTTTTCCCGTTTCTGAATGTTTATGATAATGTGGCTTTCGGCCTTAAGATTAAAAAAATGGACAATTCCGTTATTGAGCATAAGGTAAAGAAAATGCTTGATATGGTCGGACTTGACGGCTTTGATAAAAGAGATATTACAAGCCTTTCGGGCGGTCAGCAGCAGAGAGTTGCAATAGCGAGAGCTCTTGTAAATGAGCCTAAGGTCCTGCTTCTTGACGAGCCCCTCGGCGCTCTTGATGCAAAGCTAAGAAAGGATATGCAGGTCGAACTGAAAAAGATACAAAAGGAGGTCGGGATAACCTTCGTATTTGTAACACATGATCAGGAAGAGGCTCTTACTATGTCCGATACCGTCGTAGTAATGAACGAGGGAATCATTCAGCAGGTCGGAACACCTATCGATATCTATAATGAACCTGAGAACAGGTTTGTTGCCGGTTTCATCGGAGAATCAAATATTATAGAAGCGATTATGAAAAAAGACCTTCTCGTGCATTTTGACGACTTTGACTTCGAATGTGTGGATAAAGGCTTTAAGGATAATGAGGATGTAGAGGTCGTTATCCGTCCCGAGGATATCAAGATAGTGAAGCCGGATGAGGCAAAGCTTAAGGGCGTTGTTAAATCCGTTATATTTAAGGGCGTTCATTATGAGATAACCGTGGAAACAAAGCACAGAGATTATCTTATACATACAATCGATTATTTTGAGATCGGACTTGCCGTAGGTCTTTCCTTCGGACCGGACGATATACATGTAATGTATAAAATGGAATGGGATTAGGGGGCAGAAAAAGGTGAAACATTATAAAAATCTGGTGAGGGTTTATATGATATGGGCCATCATCATGAT
>CACYCJ010000354.1 GCA_902772925.1 uncultured Lachnospiraceae bacterium | reverse complement strand
TAAGACTATATGGGGTGTGGGGTATATAGTTGAATGATTAAAGGGTTCAGAAAATTCTTTATATATTTTACAGTGCTTTTGATCGGGTCGATCTCGCTGCTGATTGTGGTGGCGGGGTCGACTTGTTATGTTCATACAGACCCCGTTCAGATGAACAGCATAGTTCAGACTGTAAAGGAAAACTGGGATGATCCGGGTTCATTTGATAAATATGATTTTGGTATGGATATACTTGTGCTGAATAGCAATAATGACATTTTATATTCATCATCGGATAAGATATTTGCAAATATCAGGGTTCCTATGGACGCCATAAGAGAGGGTATGCTTACGCTGAACGTAAATGACGGCGAGTCATATATGGGGACTGTGATATGTCCCAATCCTGCGGAGATTGCCATCAGTAGTACCATGAGAAGGCTCAGACTCGCAACTGTACTGATCATTATTGTGATGCTGATATCTTATGTAGTATTTCTGTATTTCATAAACAGAAAAGTTGTAAAGCCTTTTAATCGTATGAAGGATTTCGCCGGACTTGTTGCCCGGGGAGAGCTTGATGAACCGCTTCTGATGGATCGGGGCAATATATTCGGCGCCTTCACCGAGAGCTTTGATATTATGAGAGAGGAGCTTAAGGCATCCAGACAGAGAGAGATTGAGCTAAAGCTGAAGGAAAAGGAGCTTGTCGCATCTCTCAGCCATGATCTTAAAACTCCGGTCACAGGCATAAGAGCTATCTGCGGAGTGCTTTCCGTAAAGGTTCAGGATGAATATGTGAAGGCCAAGATTGAAAATATAGAACAGAAAACCGAAGAGATAAATACGCTTTTAAATGATCTGCTGTCTTCGGCACTTGATGATCTTGGGGAGATGAATGTAAATCTTACGGAAGAAACATCAGCCGTTCTTGGAAAACTTGTTGAAGAGCATGATATCCGCAGCAGGGTTAATACTGAAGAAATACCTGAATGCATTCTTAAGATAGACAGAAACCGTATGTCACAGGTAATAGGCAATATAATCAGTAACTCATATAAATACGCCGATACGGCGATAGATATAAGTTATTCATTCAGCGGCACATTTCTCGAAATGAAAATCCGTGATCATGGAGAAGGCGTGGATCCTGAAGAGATAAGTTTTCTTACAAATAAATTCTACCGGGGCAGGAAAAATACCTCCGGCAAGGAGGGCAGCGGTCTTGGACTCTATATTTCCGGTGAGTTAATGAAGAAGATGAATGGTCAGCTAATCTGCATCACTGACCCCGACGGATTCGAAGTTATGCTTAAGATACCGCTGGCCTAGTATACCGCCGTATGTGCAATTTGACAAAAACATATTTAATGGCGCAAGAAAAAAACTGCTTGATTACTAAGATTTATAATAGACAATAGGACTGAAATCTGTTAACATAATTAGGATTGTATTAACATAGGCATATTCTATAATTATAGGAGATGGAATTATATGAAGAAGCTCAGCCTGTTTTTATCTGTTGTAATGATACTTTCTATGTTTTCGGTTACCGTAAAAGCGGACAACCAGGAAACTCCTTACGAATGTGAAGCCTCGGATGAAGCTGTAATCGAGGCAACGGATCATGTCGAGGATTTCCTTAATTCATTTCTTCGTGATAAAGCATTATACATAAGCGGAATGGAAACGAATGCGACATATCCTGCTGATGTTCTGAGTGCTATGTCTAATGAAAAAAATGTGATGGATACCGATCTTGCTTCGCACGGCTCCGTCATAACAAATATCTCCACTATTGCAAAAAATATCCGGATCATTCAGGAAGATGATTCATATATAAAGCTCGGATTTTCCGAGGAGTACTCTGTTGAATTTGAAGATGCTCTCGGTAATTCCGACGCGTCCTGCGGCGTGAAAAACTACGAAGCCGTAATAAAGATTTCGGACGGAAATCTTTATCTTGAAAGTATTTCTCCCGTAGATTACGAGGATAGTGCCGAAGTTCCCGAATCAGAGATCATAAATAATAATGCCGGTGATGAAGAAATTCTTTCGGCAGCTTCTCCCAGTGTTGAGGTTGCTGTTCTCTGGGCAATTAGTACCGCGAACGATCAGACTCACGGCTACAGTCAGGCCAACAGATGGGGTAACCCCGATTATGACTGCTCATCATTCGTTATAAGCGCATTCAAGGCGGGAGGCTTTGATGTTCCCGACTATGAATGGGGCAATACCGCGACCATGAGAAACACATTTGAAGGGCTTGGCTTCACCTGGCACAGTGAATCGGAGGTAAAAACCGTATCACAGAAATATTCGAAGCTTAAAAGAGGAGATATACTTCTTAGGTCCGGTCATACGGAAATTTACATCGGTGAAGGAAAGCAGGTAGGTGCCCACAGCAATTCTCCCAGCTATTATCATCCGGACAGATCACCGGAACCCGGAGATCAGGGCGATGAGGTCAGTGTATGCGACTGGTACAACGGCGGATGGGAAGGAATACTTCGATTTGAAGGCGATACCGTAAATGATATAATTACCACTGATAATTACGGCGCAGGGATATACTATATAAATACAACATCATATATGAATATAAGAAAAGGCCCCGGCACCAATTATGAAATCGTTGGTAGAACCGGAGCTACAGGTGAGATTGCGGTATATGAAACTCAGGATAACTGGGGAAGAGTTAATTATAACGGTACGGTAGGCTGGATGTGCCTTGATTACAGTATCTGGCGCAGAATGCTCGTAGTTACTCCCCTGATCAGCTTTGAGGCATGGTTTTCCCCTACAAAAGCATCAGGTGCAGCTTCGTATGAAGGCGAAGGAATCACTAACGGTGTGATCAACGATACCTATTATCTTAATTATTATGCTTATTCACCCTCGGGCTCGAACGGGAATGTAAATAATACCTATGATGTGAAGCTGAGCATATATGATCCCGACGGAGGATGGATCACAGGCGGAAAGTTCAGTAAGAGAGATATAGGGGATATCGCATTTTATTTCAGAGCTCCCGGAATATATAAGGGTGAGATAACCGTTACGGGAAACAATACGGAGTTTACAATACAGAAGGATTTTGTTGTAACAAAATCCGGCAGTGATACCAAATACAAAAATATGTACAGGCTTTATAATCCTTACAGCGGTGAACATTTTTATACTTCATCAGGGAAAGAAAAGAATGACCTTGTAAAGGCAGGCTGGCAGTTTGAAGGAACGGCATGGCAGGCACCCGAAGAGTCCGGCACACCCGTTTACAGGCTCTATAATCCCAATGAAGGGGATCATCATTATACAGTAAGCAAAAAAGAGAAAAACGATCTTGTAAAGGCAGGCTGGAAGTATGAAGGAATCGGCTGGTATTCCGATGAAAATGAGGGAACGGCTCTTTACAGGCTCTATAATCCCAATGCTTCTACAGGCTCGCATCATTATACCATTAGTAAAAAGGAAAAAGATAAACTGGTAGAAGCAGGCTGGAAATACGAAGGTATTGCTTGGTACGGACGGTGATTTGCGAAGCAAATCGCCGGTCCGAGCGAAGCGAGGATTCG
>CACYCJ010000353.1 GCA_902772925.1 uncultured Lachnospiraceae bacterium | reverse complement strand
CGTGTGCAACGCTTTGGAAAATGTAATTGTCCATAGCGCTGTTAAGGACGAGTTTCTACCTAAGCTGGCAAAAAGATTTGCCGAAAAAAATGTTGAAATGCGTGGTGATGCGACCTCCGTTGAAGCGTGTGACAGTATAGTTCCCGCAAGTGAAGAGGATTGGAGTACTGAGTATCTTGATTATATAATAGCGGTTAAGACGGTCGATTCGATAGATGAGGCAATCGAGCATATAAATAAATACAATACGGGTCATTCTGATACTATAGTTACCGAAAATAAAGAGAATGCCGATAGGTTTCTCCGTGAGGTGGATTCTGCCTGCGTTTATGTAAATGCGTCAACGAGATTTTCAGACGGTGAAGAGTTCGGCTTTGGCGCCGAGATCGGAATCAGCACGCAGAAGATCCACGCACGAGGGCCGATGGGACTCGAGCAGATGACTTCTATAAAGTATTGTATCAGAGGTAACGGGCAGATCAGGTAGGGAAAGTGTGTCAAATGGTGACAGTCCCTTTGTGTCAGGTCTGACACAAAGGGACTGTCACCACTCTGATACATTATGTGAGAAAAAATGAATTCAGAAGCTGATAATTACGAATTGAATAACGAAACTGAAAAGCAGCTTGAGTTTATGCGGCTGGTGAATGAAATTGTCACGAAAAAAGCGAAAGAAAAAGGCCGAGACCTGACTGCGTGCGTAGTGACCTTCGGCTGTCAGATGAATGAAAGGGACTCCGAAAAGCTTAAAGGGATCCTTGAGAAGTGCGGATATGTGCTTACTGATGACGAAACGGCAGATCTTGTTTTATATAACACCTGCACAGTAAGGGAGAATGCTAACCTAAGACTGTACGGGCGTCTGGGACATTTATCCGGTATGAAGAAAAAGGATCCGGACAAGCTGATCGGGATATGCGGATGCATGGCGCAGGAGCCTGATGTGGTCGAAAAGCTTGAGAAATCATACGGATTTACTGATATGATATTCGGCACATTTAATGTCTATAAGCTTGCAGAGATACTTTATTCACGCCTGATGAGCGGTACCCGGATAACAGACATATGGGAGAGTAATGACACATTTACAGAGCTGCTGCCGACAAAGAGAAAGTACCCGTTTAAATCGGGGGTAAATATAATGTACGGTTGTGATAACTTCTGTACCTTCTGTATAGTTCCTTACGTCAGAGGGCGTGAAAAAAGCCGTACGCCTGAGGATATAATATTTGAAATCGAAGGACTTGTGCGTGACGGAGTGCGCGAGGTTATGCTTCTGGGGCAAAATGTAAACTCTTACGGGAAGGGTCTTGAGGAGCATATAACATTTGCACAGCTTTTAAAAAGGATAGAAAAGATCGACGGACTTGAGCGTATCCGCTTTATGACATCGCATCCGAAGGATCTTTCTGATGAACTGATAGAGGTGATGGCCGGCTCGTCAAAAATATGCGATCATATCCATCTGCCGTTGCAGTCCGGAAGCAGCCGTATCCTTGAAAGGATGAACAGAAGATATAGTAAAGAAGCTTATCTTGAGCTTGTGGACAGAATAAGAACCGCGATTCCCGGTGTTTCGCTTACTACGGATATCATAGTGGGATTTCCCGGCGAAACCGAAGAGGATTTTGAAGAAACACTTGATGTTGTAAGAAAGGCAGGATTTGATTCGGCCTATACATTTATCTATTCAAAAAGAACAGGCACACCTGCGGCAAAGTTTGAAGAGCAGACAGATGCTGCGGTTATTAAGGCACGCTTCGAGAGGCTTCTTGAAGAAGTGAAGAGGGCTTCGGCGCAGGTTACTGACAGGTTTACCGGAAAGGTTATGCCGGTGCTTGTCGAGGGGATAAATGAGCATGACGAGACACTCGTGACAGGACGAATGACAAACAATATGCTTGTTCATTTTCCGGGAGGCGCTAAGCTGGTTGGGGAGATTGTTGATGTAGAGATAACCGAGTGCAGAGGATTTTATTATTTCGGAGAGTTGAGGTAAAGGTTGTGTGTCAGATGGGGACAGTTCCTTTGTGTCAGTCCTGACACAAAGGGACTGTCCCCATCTGACACACATAGTTATAGTTGAGGAGGCGCTATGGCAGAGCTGTCACCAATGATGAGGCATTATCTGGATACGAAAGAGGAATACAAGGATTGTATTCTTTTTTATCGTCTCGGAGATTTCTACGAGATGTTTTTTCGGATGCAGAATTAGTTGCGGAAGAGTTGGAACTAACGCTTACCGGAAGAGCCTGCGGACTAAAAGAGCGCGCTCCCATGTGCGGCGTTCCGTTTCATTCTGCGGATATGTATATAAACAGACTCATTAATAAGGGTTATAAGGTGGCGATATGTGAGCAGGTTGAAGATCCAAAGGATGCAAAGGGGATCGTTAAGCGTGAGGTTGTGCGTATCGTGACGCCGGGAATGAATACAGATACCGACAGTCTGGATGAAGGTAAGAATAATTACATTCTGTCTATCATGTATAT
>CACYCJ010000352.1 GCA_902772925.1 uncultured Lachnospiraceae bacterium | reverse complement strand
TTGTATGAGAAGTACTACAGGATGCAGTTTGAGTGAATTGAATAGAGGTTAAGGTTACTTGAAAAATAAACTTTGGCGATTTATAAGCATTTTTTAGCGTATAAATCGCCAAAGTTATATTTTTTTGACCGAGTTTGGCGATTTATAGATGGAAAATGTCTATTAGGATTGTAGTATGTTATACTTATTGAAGTATAATGCCCGTAGCTGTATACGGGATGTGGACCAATTGCTGCTGTAAATCAGTCTCTATATTTGTCAGGGGGAACAACGATAACTAAGGAAGAATATATGAAGCAGATTATCAAAACATGAAAAAACAATTAGAGAATGGGGTTCCTGTTGTGTGGTCTCAATATGATAAAGGCGGAGAACTAGTGAATCAAACACGACAGTAGATTAAAGAATTATGGATATGAAAAAATTAAAAAATAAAATTATATTCATCTTAGTAGTTTTGGTGATTACGTTGACTGCATGTGGGCCTGTATCTTATAAGTATAGTTTTACTATAAGAACATCATATAGAGAGTGGGTTAAGCAGATAGGGCTTTTTTCACGTAAGAATTTAAAGGTATATAGATATAATGAGGAAAGATATAGTATAAATATTGATTTAGTATATGAAAATGATTTGACGGGATATAAGGAATTATGTGATGTAATTGCTGCACATAATAAATTTGTAGATGAGAATCCGGATTATTTTCCAAGTGATGTAGATATTATTATTAATAACATGCATGCAAGTCAGGAAACTATTTCGCATTTTTATAATAAACAGGTATCGTCAAGATTTGATTACAGTACATAGGGTAGAGCAAATTCTGCAAAAATTCAGTATATGAGTATAGATATGAAGGGCGATTTTATTGAGTTTAAGAAAAGTGATGATATAACAATAGATGTTCCGGTAATAATTTTGAATAGTTTTTATGAAGATTATACTCCTACAGGATCGAAGTATGAGTTTTTGACTGAATTTAAAAATGCTGAACAAGTCGTGCTTGATTATTGGAAACCCGGATATGACAAGGAGGAAGTTTGCAGATCAATACGAGAATATCTTCCGGATGTGGAGATTTACGCTGTTGAGGATGAGCATCTCGTAAAGTGCCAGTGATCCGTTGAAGTGAAAGCATATGAGAAGGCGCAGAATAAATGGATTAAACCCTAGTGTATATCTGGCCGTGGACGGAGGCGACAATAGGCGCCTCCTACCGAATAAGAATGTGGTACTATTAAAAGTGACTATAATAGTGTTACGAGGAGAATGGTGTATGGGAAAAGAAGAAAGTAGGGGAGTTAACTTAAAAAGTCTGTTGGAATGTGGCAATACAATGATTGTGTGTGATACGAATGTGTATTTACATATTTATCAATACACGCCTGGATATTGTGACTTTGCATTTGATTGCCTTAATAGTATGCAGGACTATTTAATTGTTCCTAGAACGATTTATTTAGAATATCTTGATAACTACGAACGTAATTATGAAGCAATGAGAGGACGAATTACAGGAGCCAAGGATAGATGTGACGATGTTATCATTCATGCAAAGAGAACGATAACATCTGTCTGTGAACATCTTTCTGGAATGGGATTCTCCGATATTTCAGAATTAGAAGAATCTTTGGATGACGCATTTGAAAAGCAAATAAATGAAATAGAAGATTTTTTTGAAGACCGAAAAGCAGTATTGGAATTAATTGCTGAGCGATGGGATGAAGATTTACTTTTGAATTTATTTGGTGAGCTTAATGCTAAAGGTAGAATTTTGGAGCAGTTTACGCAGGAAGAATTATTTGGTTTATGCAAGAAAGGACAGGCGAGATATAAGAAACATACTCCTCCAGGGTTTGAGGATAATGGCAAAGATGGTATAGCAAAGTACGGTGACTATTTATGGTGGGAGGAAGTACTTCGTTATGCCAATGATAATAAGAAAAACATCGTACTAGTGACAGATGATATAAAGAAAGATTGGTGTGAGGAAGACGAAGAAGAAATTGTCCTTAGGAAGGAATTGGTAAGAGAATTTAAACATAGAAGTAAGCAAGAAATATATTTTTTTACATCAAAATCTTTTTACGATAAGTATGCAGATGACTTTAATATTATAAAGCCTGATGTAGTGCAATATGCGCTTCAAATGACAGATAAGAAATTTTTTGACAGAGTTAATGAAGATGTGTTTGCTGAGATTAAAGATGACTTATTATATAATGCAATTGATTACATAAACGAGGAGACATCCAATTTAGGTTATAAAGATCTAGATGATTTTGAATTAGTGGATAGTAGTTTTAGAGATGCGGAGCTTATTGAAATAGATGCTGGTGAAGCTACATATGAATTTAGATATGATGTAACTGTTTCAGTCAGGGCTTTCGTTGATGGAGGAACGGATGAGGATACTGAAGAGAGAATTGAGACAAATTGTTCGTATCATGAGTTCTCGGGGATAGTTACTGTCTCATTAAAAAGAGATGCAGACATTTTTAGTGATTTTGAAGAAGAAAAATTCTACTATGATACTAGCATTGTTGGAGGTGAGCTGGTTCAAACAGAATATAATGAATTGGGTGAGGCTGTATATTGCAGCGAATGTGGAGCCATAATAGGATATGATACTGATAATTATTCTAGATCTGGTAATGGTGACCCAATATGCAATGATTGCATGAAAGACGATGGTAATAGATTTGTGTGTCCTAGATGTAATAAAAAATATGATGAAGGAGACAGAGGTAGTTCGGGACAGTTCTGCAGATATTGTGAAGATGAACTGGACTTGTAAATTACATAATAAAATCCTATGTAGCTGATAGTAGAAAGGAATAAAAGGGCCTTTTTAGCCCTTTTATTTTTCTCAATTTCTTTACGCATCTGCAAGTCGTAGTCTCTCGATTATCGTTTCCTTCATTGCGCGCTTGTACACGATGTAAGGGATGAGGACCATGACAAGTATCAGGAACGGA
>CACYCJ010000351.1 GCA_902772925.1 uncultured Lachnospiraceae bacterium | reverse complement strand
TATGAAGACTGGAACGGCAAGTATGAGGAAAAAGAGACCATTTATGTGCCTGTGAAACAGAAAACCGAGGTTGTGCTTTCGGATGCCTATATCGCCGAAGAGGAGATAAGACTTGGGGATAATATAGAGGTTGCGGCTACGATCAATAATGTCGGAGGTACGACTATCTACAAGGTTTCGGCAAAGACTGCCGGTGATAATATCGCCGAGGCTTCAACCTTTGTCGGAAATATAGCTCCCGGAAAGAAGGGGAACATCGATATCATTACCAAGGCAACAAATGTTTCTAACAGTTCCACCTATAAGAATCGCATTATCGTAACCTACGAGGATGCGGACGGCCATGAGTATACGGAAGAGATAAGGCTGGGAGATGAGGCAGGCAGGATTGATGTTCTCGAGCAGGATTTTTCTGATATCATTCAGATCAAGGAGGACACCTCAAAGCATATGACTGCTTCCACCAAGCTTCTCATAGCTGCTGCTATAATGTTTATCATTGCGATAGTATGGATAGTTTTAAGGCAGAGAAAACGCCGAAGACTCGAGCGGGAATTTGATTGATTGCCGCCGCACACCTGTGACTATAGTGTGAGGTTTCACTAATATGGGATATATCATCAGACTTAGTTTTGCAAATTTAAAACAGAGAAAGCTCAGGACCGCTCTAACGATAGTCGGGATAATGATAGGGATAATGTCAATAGTCACTATGCTGACTATAGGAATCGGAGCAAAGAAAACCCTTGTCGAAGAGGTGGAGCAATCGGGCAATACGAGAATGATACTCGTAAGCCCTATCAGCACGACAAGAAAGGATATGCTGATAACATCCTCCGTTATTGGGAAGATGGCAAAGCTGGATAAGGTACAGACGGTGTATCCTGTCTTAAGAGCCGAGGGACAGGAAAAATTCGGAAGCTATGTGGGTTATTCGGGAATCATCGGGGTTCCTTCGGAATACCTTGAGGTTCTCGGTGCAGCGGAAGGTAAGCTTCCGCGAAAAAACGGTTCAAAGCCGCAGCTGCTTGCGGGAAAGGGAGTTCGGAACGAGCTTTATAATGAGAAGAGCCTGACCTCGTATTCCGAATCGCCTGAGGGTGATGAGACGCTGGCAGGTAAAAGGATAAGCTTTATCCCCGAGGCGGAGTCTGCGACCGCAACGGATACCGGGAAATCGGAAGGCTTGGAGAATGCGTCAGAGGATGATGTCACTTCCATAGGTCTTAAGATTACGGGTGAAACGGGAAACCGTTATGACTGGAATCTGTATACCGATATTGATACCTTGAAGGTTTTTCTTAAGAGGCAGTATCCCGACGGAGGGATACCGGGCCAGCCCGTTGATAAGGACGGGAATCCCTACGGTGTCTGGGCCTATTACAGTGCACTTGTTTTTGTAAATGAGACTTCGGATGTAGAGCATGTTTCCGAGGTGATCAAGAATATGGGCTTTCAGGTAAGAAATAATCTGGAAACTCTTGAGTCAGTAAATCGGACAATCGGAATGGTGCAGCTTGTGCTCGGGGCGATCGGGATAATAGCGGGAATAGTCGCATTGACGGGTATTATCAATACCATGATGACTGCCGTATATGACCGTATCCGCGAAATCGGACTTCTAAAGATGCTGGGTGCCGACACTGAGGATATTAGCTTTATGTTCCTCTTTGAAGCAGGGCTTTTGGGAGGCGTCGGAGGATCCCTCGGAATCGGGCTCTCACTTTTGGCTGATTTAGTGATAAATAATAAGCTGGTTGAACTGATGCAGCTTCCGGAGGGTTCGTGGATCATGGGGACTCCGGTATGGCTTATCGTATTATCTTTTGTGATTTCAGTGGCAGTATCCGTTATTGCGGGAGCATATCCCGCAGCTCGTGCAGCAAGGATAAAACCGCTTGATGCTATCACAATGTAGGTGAATCTGAGGATAAAAAACAGATGCTGATATTGCGTTATCGCACTGATTCAAGTATAATTCAAGTGTGCGAGGGAATGTATTTCAAGAGAGTGTGTTGCAAGATACCTTCGCATTTTTGCAATGCGTCTGCACGAAAGCAGATCGAGTATTATATGTAGGGCTTGCAGACGGCCGATGCCCGGGATGCTTTTAAACGCTACGCTAAAAGAAATCTCTTGAAAACAGCAGCAAGTCCAAAGATTGCGGGCTTGCTGTTTTTTTGATGATAACAATAGCTTAGGGTTTTAGGGTTGCTAAGCGGGGATGCTACAGGAGTTTAGAAGGTGAACAGTTATCTGGCAGTTGATTATTCGGGGAAAATACATAAGAAGATCGTAAGGAAGATAATCGGAAGGCTTGCCGAAAGGTTTTCGAAGTGCGCTGGGTCTGAGCTTGAATACATCGGAATGGGTTCTCTGTTTTATATGGATTTCACGGAGTTTTACTCAAGAGGCTTTATAGGAAAAATGAAAAGCATAGAATTTATGCTTGACTTTGACAATAATTTCGATGAAAGAAAATACAAAAGGTTTTTGATGAACAGACCTTATGAAGCAATTGAGCTGCTGCCGATGTCTGTCAGAGAAGCAGTGGACACTCTGCCCTTTGATGAAGATTCTTTGGTGTGGTTTGATTATGACACCACACTCACACATGAGAATATAGAGGAATCGGCTGATGTCATAAGGAAGGCAAAGAAGTCGTTAATGCTTGTGAGCACCACAGGCACGCAGATTTCGTATATGTATAAGTCGGACAGAAGAAGTCTTGATATGGAGGTGGTGCGTGATTCCCTGGGCACTATAGTCGGACCGGATAATGACACATTTTTTGAGGAACTTACATGGGATAGCTTTTATGAAAGTCTGCACGATATAGTCACTCCTTATTATGAAAGGGTGGTTTCGGAAAAGAATGCTTCAGAGAAAAGAAGATTTAAGCTTTTTGAAGTCGGCAGTATAAAATATAAAAATCCGTCATTCATGCAGGCGGATATCAGACTTCTCGTTGACCTTGACGAAATACCGGAGGAAAAGATAAAAGAAACTGTGCTTTCATCAGACGATGCGGGATATCATCTTCTGGATATGCCGGTCCTTACCGAAAAGGAGAAGGGCATTTTTCAGGAAAGAAAGGGTGAAGCACCTGAAGTGCTGGCTGATGAGATATATATAGAACCGGAGTACATCAGTAAATATTACAGATATTGGGATGATGTATTTTAAGATAATTATGCTCGGGTACAACAAACACATATGATATATAAAAGAAAGGGTTAATAGTCATGATCTACCGTAAGGATAAGTATGGAAACGAATTATCAATGCTAGGATATGGCTGCATGAGGTTTACTAAAAAAGGGAACTCGATAGATATAGATAAAGCAGAAAAGGAGATAATGGCAGCGTATAACGCCGGTGTTAATTATTATGACACGGCCTACATTTATTCCGGCAGTGAAGCTGCACTTGGAGAGATACTTGAAAGAAACGGAATCAGGGACAAGATTAACATAGCAACAAAGCTTCCTCAGTATCTGATACGAAACAGAGAAGCGATAGATAAATATTTCAGTGAAGAATTGTCACGACTCAGAACAGACTATGTGGATTATTATCTGATGCATCACCTTACTGATATTGATATGTGGGAAAAGCTGAAGGGAATCGGAATAAAGGATTGGATTGAACAGAAGAAAAAGTCCGGAGCAATCAGGAATATCGGGTTCTCGTATCACGGAAATACCGAAAACTTTATAAAGATACTGAATGATTATGACTGGGATTTCTGTCAGGTTCAGTATAATTATCTGGATGAG
>CACYCJ010000350.1 GCA_902772925.1 uncultured Lachnospiraceae bacterium | reverse complement strand
CCGGAGGAGATAAAAGAAATTCCCTTTATGTATATGGAAAAGATCAACGCACTTGATAAGGGAGTCACATTTTTAAAAGCAAAATTTCTCGGAAAGAAGCCGAAGAAAAGCTTCTGATGCCGGAGGGAAAAAATATTAAATCGGAGATGAAAAATGGCAAATATAGCAATAATAATAGCAGGCGGATCGGGACACAGAATGGGTCAGGATATACCCAAGCAGTTCATTAATGTTTATGACAAGCCGGTGCTTTTATATACTCTTGAGGGCTTTGAAAAGCATCCTCTTATAGATGAGATTGAGGTTGTATGTATAGACGGCTGGCACGAGGTGCTGTGGGCATACGCAAAGCAGTTCGGAATAAGCAAGCTTAAATGGATTGTGTCGGGCGGAGGCACCGGTCAGGAATCCATCAGGAACGGAGTGTATAATCTTGAGGGGCATGCGAAGCCCGAAGATATAATAATAGTTCATGACGGTATAAGGCCTCTTGTGGATGAAACAGTGCTTACGGATGTTATTATGAAAAGCCGTGAATTCGGAAATGCGGTTACTTCAATGCCTTACAACGAACAGATATTTGTGGTAGATAAGGATGACGAGACAGTGACCGGACAGTATATTCCCAGAGAGACGCTCAGAAGAGTTTCCACTCCTCAGGGCTACAGATTCGATCTTCTGGATGAAAAATACCACGAGGCTTATGAGAAGGAGATAGGAATCTACGGTTCGGCATATACAAATACCATGATGGTCGAGCTCGGTGTGAAATTACATTTTGCGTCAGGCTCGGATAAAAATATAAAGCTTACGACCAAGGATGACCTTGAAATGTTTAAGGCATATCTGAAATCTGATAAGGATAACTGGCTGAAATGACGGGAAAGATTAAGGAACTGCTCCATGTGATAAAGGGGCTTTTCGAGGCAGGATGTGTTAAAAAAATATAAAACCGAAAGAGGGCTTTATCTGGGACTGGAGGATCTGCCCGGTCCTTATACGGATTCTCTCTTAAAGCTTGGGGAAATGATAAATGATATCGAAAGAGTTTCCGGAGAGTATCATTTAAGATATGAAGCCGTAAAAAGGTGGAGCACATTTTCCGTCAGTAAGGATATAAGCAAGGAGATAACGGACGTTATTTTCGGTAAAAATGACAGCTATAAACAGATTGAAAACAGTAAGCGACATATGTTAGTATTGGTGTCTGAAAATATGTGCAGTCCCGAAAATCTGAGAGGGCTTTTTGAAAAACTTAAAAATACGAAGAGAGACGATCTCGATATTTCGGTTGCGATAAAAAAGACTCGGGATGAAAAAATAAAGGACTGTATCAACGAAGAAAAGGATAAGGATATAAGGATATTCTTTGTCGATACACCTTATTCGATGAGGCAGCTTAGTGAGAAACAAGGCAGCATGCAGTGGAAAACAGTATTCGGAGGAGCTCGGTTTGAGCTGATCATTCATTATGTTGAAGAAGTTAAAGAAAAACCAATTCTTGTTTGAAGAGCTGGTAAAAAGAGATTTTAAGAAAAAGTATAAAAGGACGGTCCTGGGTATGATATGGAGCATGCTCAGCCCGCTTCTTAACCTGCTGGTAATGGATCTTGTATTTTCTCATTTTTTCGGGAGAAATATAGATCATTTCGTGATATATCTTTTCAGCGGAAATATAGTAATGGCATTTTATAAGGAATCTACAAAGGGTGGAATGAAGGCGCTGACCAGCAATGCGTCCATATTCACAAAGATCAATGTGCCGAAATATCTGTTCCTTTTTTCAAAGAATGTTTCCGCTCTGATCAATTTCGGACTCATACTCATAATCTATTTTATGTTTGTTGCAATTGACGGAGTGAGCTTTCACCCGAGATTCGTGATGCTTATCATCCCCGTAGTGTGTCTTGTAATTATGAATATAGGAGTGGGAATGATCCTGTCGGCACTGTATGTATTTTTCAGGGACATGGAATATCTGTATGACATTTTCCTTACGCTTCTTACATATCTGTCCGCAATATTTTATTCCATAGACCGTTTTTCCGCTGAGGTTCAGAGGTACTTCCTGCTTAATCCTGTGTATGTTATCATCAAATACTTCAGGACCATTGTTCTGGACGGGAATATTCCCAGCATACAGTACAATATGCTGTGTGTAGGCTACGCGCTCCTTTTTCTGGGCGTGGGATGCTTCTTCTATAAGCATTATAATCAGAGATTCTTATATTATGTATAATGTGTGGTGACCGTGAATGAGTGTTGTTAATGTAAATGATGTCTCGATCTGTTATGTGACGGGAGATCTTAAGAACATCGGATTAAAAGAATATATAACAAGAAGAATGACCCGTAACTATACCGTGGAGAAATTCTGGGCGGACAGGCATGTCACATTTACTCTTGAGCCGGGAGATATGCTCGGTATAGTAGGTACCAACGGCGCGGGTAAGTCGACGCTCCTAAAGGCTATTACCGGGATAATGAAGCCTACCGAGGGCTCGGTATCCGTAAAGGGAAATATTGCCGCATTGCTTGAGCTTGCATCCGGCTTTGACGGAGAGCTTACCGTTAAGGAAAATACTTATCTTCGAGGGGCTCTGCTTGGTTATACGAGAGAATTCATGGATCAAAAATATGATGAGATCATAGAATTCGCTGAGCTTGAGGAATTTCAGGACAGGATGTTTAAGCAGCTTTCAAGCGGAATGAAGAGCAGGCTGGGCTTTTCCATTGCGAGCCTTATAGATCCCGACATTATCATACTGGACGAGGTGCTCAGTGTCGGAGACGGCGCATTCAGGGAAAAGAGCAGCAGACGAATGAGAGAGATACTGGACGGCGGCGTGACCGGAATGCTGGTTTCGCATTCCATAAGTCAGGTGAGAGAGCTTTGTAATAAGGCGCTCTGGCTGGACCACGGAAATCAGATAGCATTCGGTGATATGGAGCCTATCTGTGATGCGTATGAGCATTTCCTTGCACAGCCGAAAAATAAAAAAACGCTTCCTAAGGGCGATGACGAGATAATGGAAATATCAAAGCAGTTCAGATTATATAAGGAGCTTGCTGCCGAGGAAAAGGTCAAAAAGAAGGGCGACAAAATGCTGAAATACGAAACCGAGACCGCCCGAGAAAACAGGTGGATGGCCGTTATTGCGGATATGCCCTCCGAAGAACGGGAAAGATTATATACGGAGCACGAAATCTCATGACTGATGAAAGAATAAGAGAGCTTCAGCTTATCGAGCTTGATATGCTGAAGGAGGTCTTAAGGATTTTTGAAAAGCATAATATAAGGTATTTCGCACTCGGAGGAACACTTCTCGGAGCGGTGCGCCATGAGGGTTTTATCCCCTGGGATGACGACATTGACATCGGAGTTCCGAGACCGGATTACGAAAAGCTGATAAAGCTTTTTAAAGA
Source organism: uncultured Lachnospiraceae bacterium (assembly GCA_902772925.1). Classification (GTDB taxonomy): domain Bacteria; phylum Bacillota; class Clostridia; order Lachnospirales; family Lachnospiraceae; genus Eubacterium_Q. The sequence continues at coordinate 5,139 of CACYCJ010000350.1, read as the reverse complement.
GGAGCTGCCCGATCATCTTAAACCGGTATATTTTAAGAATCAGACGGATAAAAGACCGATATACTGGATACAGGTACAGAATCAGAAGACCTCCGTAAAGCAGCATATCGCAAACGAGGAAATCATTACCAAGGTATGGATAGATATTTTCCCTCTCGACGCCATGCCGACAAATCCTGTTTCAAGGAAGGCTCACAGTCTGAGACTCCTTTACTGGAGGATGAGGATCCAGCTTTCCATGTTTGATGAAAATGTACATCAGAACAGAGCCGGAAGACCGTTTTACGAGAAGGCCATAATAAGGCTTTACCTTCTTACGAAGATAGGCTCTAAGTCCGATACCTATAAGATGATGAGAAATCTGGACATTCTTCTTAAGGTTTACGACTATGAGAAAGAGGATCATCTTATAAACTTTATGGGCATCTGGAAGCTGAAGGAAATGTTCCCCAAGAAAATTTACGGGGAAGGAAAGCTCTATCGTTTTGAAGATATAATGCTGATGGGGCCGAGTGATGCAGACTATGTACTTACACAGATGTATGGTGATTATATGAAGCCTGTAGATCCGGACAAGCAGTCGGCACACCATGCCATCGAGATAGTTGAGCTTTAGCTTTCATGAAACTTGTTTCATGCCCGCCTCTATGTTATAATGTGGCAATAAAAATAGTATATTATTCGGAGCAGATATGATCAAAAATAATCAGGGATTCTTGAATATATTGCATTTACTTTTGGATATTGTCATTATCTGCGCCTCTTATGCGGCAGCGATACTCATTATACTGGGTCATAATCTGCCGTTTTATTTTTCGGTTCTTTATTATCCTGTCCATCTTCTTTGGATAGTCCCGCTTTTTCTGATAGTATACCGAAGCTGTCATATGTATACGCCGAAAAGGCTTATGAGCGGACTTGATATAATCAGGATAGTGTTAACGGCGAATTTTATGGCGCTGCTTGTGTTTTCACTTGCGCTTTATGTTCTGCGTAAGCACTGGAACCTGATGCATTTTTCGGTAAGAGTGCTGTTCTGCTTTATCATAATAACCACTGTTCTCGAACTCATTGAGAGGCTTGCGATAAAAAAGGTGCTTTCCTCGATGAGAAGCAGGGGTTATAATCTTAAGCATCTCGTGCTCGTAGGATATTCCGATGCGTCAATTAAGCTGGTTGACGCAATTCATAGAAATCCGGAATGGGGCTATAAGGTGGATGCCGTTCTGGATGACCTGGTAGATATCGGTACAGTCTATAAGGATACGAAGGTTACGGGGCGACTTCAGGATCTTGCAAAGGTGCTGAATGAAAGAGATATTGATGTGGTAGCTATTACGCTTCCGCTTGCGGCCTACAACAAGCTTGAGGATATAGTTAAGATCTGTGACAAATATGGCGTTCATACTAAATTTGTCCCCGATTATACCGAGATCATAAATTCAAATATGGTAACGGAGGATCTGGACGGAGTGCCCGCCATAAATATCCGTAATGTACCGCTTAGCAATCCGTCAAATAAGATAATAAAGCGGATATCGGATATCATTTTGTCAATTATATTTATCATCATTTCCTCACCGGTCATGCTTATTGCGGCGATAGGTGTAAAGCTTACATCACCCGGTCCCATTCTTTTCAAGCAGAAGAGAGTAGGCTATCATAATAAAGAATTCAATATGTATAAATTCAGATCGATGAAGGAGCAGAGTCCCGAGGATGAGGAAAAGGGCTGGACGAAAAAGGGTGATCCCAGAGTTACAAAATTCGGGTCATTTATCAGAAGGACAAGTATCGACGAGCTTCCTCAGTTTTTCAATGTGCTTTTCGGAAATATGAGCATTGTGGGACCGAGACCCGAAAGAAAACAGTTTGTCGAACAGTTTATGGAGGTTATCCCCAGATATAATGTAAAGCATCAGGTGCGCCCGGGAATTACAGGGTGGGCGCAGGTTAACGGTCTGAGGGGAGATACCAGTATTCCCGAAAGGATCAGATATGATCTTTACTATATAGAAAACTGGTCATTATGGTTTGATTTTAAGATAATGTTCCTTACGGTATTTAAAGGCTTTATCAATAAAAACGCATATTGATCACAGTGGAGATTTTTATGGCTGCATTGCTTTTGCGATATTCACTGCATATAATCTGTGCACTCATCGCATTTTTCATAGTGCCCGTACTTTCGGGCAAGTTTATATCGGAAGTTACCGGCGTAAAGTCAAAAAATTATCTCGTATTTTTCATCCTGGGTTACGCGATGCTGTGGAGCGTTGTCGAGGTAGTCTCGATTACGGTCACACTTCTTAAGCTTCCGTTTACGGTTGATGCTATAGTTACCTGCCTTATAATGCTTGCGGCAGCGGTCACGGGCTGTATTTATCTGATAAGAGATAAAGAGGAAGCCTTTGATGTAAAGGGGATTTTCAAGAACTATACCAAGGCTGACGTTATCGCTCTGGTAATATTTGCCGCAGCATTTTTTATATTTCTTTATATGCAGGAAACCACGCTTTTCGTCGATCAGGATGATTCGAGGTTTATCGTAAACGGACTTGATATATTAAAGAGTAACCATATTCTTGCCACCGATCCCAATACGGGTGGTGAGATTACGAGAAGATATCATGACTTCGGAAAGGACCTTGTTTCGCAGTGGTCGTCATTTCTTGCTCTTTCTTCAAAGGTTACCGGGATATATCTTACGGTATTTGCACATATGGTCTATCCGGTCATAGCATATATTTTGCTGATGGCGATATACGACAGGATACTTGTAATACTTGCAAAAGAAAGAGAGAATGCAAGGCCCGCCGACAGATTTCTGATACTTACGCTTTTGGTCGGTCTGTACTGGTTCGGTAATTATTCCGTATATAACTCCGAAACCTTTACGGTGATAAGGATCTGGCAGGGCAAAGCCACATTATCCGGCGCAGGCATAATCCTGATGATATGGGTATTCCTTCTTTTATATGAGGACAGCGAAAACCTTAAAGCTTACCTGATACTTCTTCTGGCGGATCTTTCGCTCTGTTTAATGAGCGGAATGGGAGTTGTCATAGCCGCAATGCTTATAGGAGTGTTTGCACTTTGCTCCGCAGTTTATAAGAAGAATATCAAAATGCTTCTCATACCGCTTTTGATATGCGTGCCCAATATAGTGCTTATGGCACTTAGTAATTTTTATAAGATCAGAATGTTTCTCGGCTGAAAAGGAGATAGGGATGCTTGAAGCATGTAATGAGATAACTGCATATTTAAAGGATTATTATGCCGACTGCATATATCTCATTATAACTTTGGTTTCTGCCGTGGGGCTTATCATAATCGACAGAAAAAGATATCTGAAAATGCTGATCCCTGTAGCAGCTCTCTCTGTGGTCATCATTAATCCGCTTACCTATAAGCTGATACTTCACAGGCTGGTTTACTGGAGACTGCTTTGGGTAATTCCCGGTACACTTATCATTGCTCTCTTCGTTTATGAGCTTATAATGAAGGTAGAGAAGCAGTGGGTAAAGCTTGTGATCACATTTGCGGTGATCGGGCTTTTGGCAATCCTCGGAAATAATGTGTTTAAGGACAGGGTGAAAAATACCAATAAGTACAGACTTCCGCAGGGGATGGCGGATGTATGTGAGACAATGCTTGAAATATCGAGCAGTCCGAAGTGCATTCTCCCGGGAGATATGCTGAGCTACGCAAGGCAGTATTCTCCGGATATAGTTCCTATGTACGGCAGAAATGCGAAGGGCTTTATAAGCACGGCTCCGCAGGAAGTATTTGATATGTTCGAGAATATGGAGGCGGCAAGCCCGAATTATGAATATATCCTGAATATGGCAAGAAACAAGGGCTACAGCTTTGTCGTAAATACGGAAAACAAGCCCGCTCCGGAGGAGCTTCTCGAAATGTACGGCTATGAGCTCTTGAAAAACACAGGCGGATATAATATTTATTATAATAAAAAAGTATAAAGATCGGAGGGATTCAATGAACAGATTCAGATTACCGAATCATCTTCTTGTAGAAGAAGGGATTTTTTCCAGGATACCTGATGTAATGGCTGATGTTATGCCTGATTTGGGAAAGAAAAAGACAATACTTGTGACCGAAGAAAACCTTGTGAATATATTCGGGAAGGTCCTTGACGAGATCAAAGAAGACTTTGAAGATATCGAAATGTATCTGATCAAGGTGGCAAACTACGATAATGCGGTAGCACTTGCCAAGTATGTCACCATGAATGACATTAAGGTTGTGATAGGCTTTGGCGGAGGAACGGTACTCGACCTTGCTAAGTTTGCTGCATTTGTAAGCAGGACAAAGCTCATTTCACTTCCCACGACACTCAGTAATGACAGCCTTTCTTCACCGGTTGCAGTACTCGGAACGGAAGGGAAGGCAAGGAAAACCTTCAAATGTACCATCCCCGACAGTATCCTTGTGGATGTGAATCTCATTACCAGCGCACCGATGAGACAGTTGCTTGCCGGAGTGGGAGATACCATCAGCAAGTACACCGCCATCAGTGACTGGAAGCTGGCGCAGGACAGAGGCAGAGATCATGTGGATGATTTTTCATGTATGATATCCAAGATGGCATTTAATTCCGTATGCTATAACGATCAGAAGGATCTGAAGAGCAGGGACTTTATCAAGAGACTCACGCAGGCTCTTGTAATGGGCGGACTTGCCATGGAGATAGCAGGCTCATCGCGGCCGAGCAGCGGTTCGGAGCATCTTTTCTGCCATTCACTTGAAGAGAATTTCGGAGAGTATGTAACCATACCTCACGGAATAGCGGTTGCCATGGGTACATATATCGCAGTGCAGTTCCAGAACAGAAATGTGGACAAGGTGATAAAGGTGATAAAGGATTATGATCTGCCTGTTAATCCTACGGAATGGAATCTGACAAAGGATATCTTTATCAAGGCATGGCAGCAGGCACCTGCGACAAGAGCAGACAGGTATACGATCCTTAACGAGGCGGACCTTTCGGATGAAAACCTCGGTAGGATGTATGATGAGATGGTAAGAGTTTTTGCGTAAAATAAAGAAATATAAGTGCGGAGAAAGTTTTTGCGTAGAATAAAGATGGAAAGAGTTTACAGTTAGTTTAAGATGGAT
>CACYCJ010000349.1 GCA_902772925.1 uncultured Lachnospiraceae bacterium | reverse complement strand
TTGATAAAAATCAACTTTTGCTTATAGCATCCCGAACCGGTTCACACAGTGACCTATTCAATGAATGATTATTACTAATCGTTGTAAATAAACAGCCTCGAATCAAACGATATTCCGTTCAATTCGGGGTTATTTATTTTAACGAAATCATTGAAAAACTTACTTTATGCCATACCATGCAATGCCCTCGTACTTCCAGCCTGCTTTGACAAGATTATCTTTCTCGGCTGCACTTGTTGTATAGTGATGAGAGCCTGTCGTTGCATTCGGGTTATATAATCTATGAAGCGGAACTCCCTTATTATCGTCTGAATACCATCCGATTCCTTCATACTTCCATCCTGCCTTTTCTAAGCTCTCTTTTTCTGCAGCACTTGTTGTGTAGTGATGGTCACCGGCATTCGGATTATATAATCTGTAAACAGGTGTCTTTGATGTTTTGGGTGCCTTCCATGCAAATCCCTCATTCTTCCATCCCGCTGCTACAATAGTATCAATCTCACTCTGGCTGCTTGAATAGAAATGCTCCCCGGAATTAGGATTGTAGAGGCGGTACATAGTAATTGTCTTTACCTGCGGATTACTTTCGATTACAGTCACCTTGCAGCTTGCCTTCTTCGAACCATCTACAGTTGTTGCGGTGATTGTTACCGTTCCCTTTGCTAATGCCTTGACCTTACCGTTCTTATCTACAGTTGCAATCTTGTTATTACTGCTGGACCATTTAACAGTTTTATTCGATGCATTCGAAGGAAGAACAGTCGCCTTAAGAGTTGCTGTGCTTCCTGCATTCATCTTGAGGGAAGACTTATTGAGCTTTACACCGGTTACGGGTATGTGTAACCTATTATAAATATCATTTTCATCAACAAGTTCCGTCCTGGTTTTTCCAGATTTATTCACATACTCACCGGGCAGTTTAATTATTATTTCTTCAGAAAGCGTTTTAGGTGTAATAATTGTTTTCAAATCAGTACATCCTTTTAGCATATTCTCATTTGTATACAGCAAACTATTATCTCTATAACTGTATATATTAACAATCGCGCTCATATCAAAGCTTCCTATATCCAGTTTTTTTAATGATCTGCAATTAAGAAACATATCAATCATATATTTTGTGTTGCTTGTATCAAAATTACATATATTCAATTCTGTCAGGCTATAACAATCGGTAAACATATTAGACATATCTTCCACATTTTCTGTGTTAAAACCTTCCAGATTGAGTTTTTTCAATGATTTGCATCCTGAAAATGTCCCCGACATATAAAGCACATTACTTGTATCAAGACTTCCGACATTTATTTCTGTCAAGCTATAGCAATTGTAAAACATTTTATTTAAGCTATTTACTTTTCCCGTTTCAAGATTGCTTATATCTAAATATGTCAATGAATTACATTCTGAAAACATATTATAAACAGATGTTACACTTTTTGTAGAAAACCCACTTAAGTCTAAGCTTTTTAATGATCTGCATAAATTAAACATACTTTCTATCTCAATAACCTTATCCGTTTTAAAGTTACTTAGATCTAAACTCGTTAATGATTCACAGCCATCAAACATATTGTTCATATACACAACATTTTCTGTATTAAAACTACTTATTTTTAAATCAGTCAATGATTTGCAATTATAAAACATAAATGACAAGTGTTCCACGTTACTTGTATCAAATCCTCGCAAGTCCAGCTTTTTTAATTTGAAACAATACCCAAACATATCCGCCATATTCATTACACAAGCCGTATTAAAGTTACTTAAATTTATACTTGATAATGATTCACAGCAAAAAAACATTTCACTCATATCTTTCACTTTTCTCGTATCAAATGAACTTACATTAACACTTTGCAATCCTTCGCAATGGTTAAACATCCAGCTCATATCAGTCACATTGCTTGTTTCAAAACCACTTAAATCCAAGCTCGATAACGCTTTACATCTATTAAACATATTATGCAAAGACGTCACATTGCTTGTATCAAGGTTACTAACATCTATACTTTCCGCTTTTTCCAGATCGTAAAACATATACTGAGCATAAACAAATCCTGTTCCCGAAGCTTTTACAGTTGTTATACTATCTCTATATTCATACCAAGGCCAATAATTAAAATAACCTGTGTCCCCAATAGGTCCCGGCACATAACTGAGATCTCCGGTGATATTCACATTAAGGAATCCGTCATCATCAAGTGACCATGTAACACCACCATCTGTACCTTGGTCAACTATAGTAGGATCGCCCATACTTTCTTCAGACTTATCCTGATCAATAAATTCTGCACCTGACTCTGTTTGATTTACTTCAACTTGCTCGACAGTATCCTGCTCCTGTTGCATCTCTTCCGCATTAACAAGTTGATTTGAAATGCCCGCCGATGAAAAAAGCATAAGAGCAACCGTGACTCCTGCAAATATTTTCTTCATAAATCTTTTCATCATGTAACCTCCTAATTTTTAGTAACTATGTTGTTATACAAAATTCTTACAAGGCATGGCATAATAGCCTTATAAGGTCATTAAGCAGCATCATTCTACCCCCTCCTAAAACAGTCTGTCAAGCCTTATTTTAAGCCATTTGTTGCCGGTTAATTCTTTTTTAACTTCCCATTTATCATTCATCGGGAAGTTACTTTTAGAAATTTCAAGGAGAGAGTTTTTTCTCTTTGTGAACAAAAACATTCGTAAAAAGAACGGATAACCGGACACATAGTATTCTTTCCACTGAATATGGAACAGTTCCATCCCATTTCCCGATAAAGGCTCAAAAGCTTCAGTGCCTTTTCATAAAGATCTTTTTCATTCATACCGTTAACGGTACATAAGCGGGTGATATTTCGAATCGCCCGTGAGTCTTTCCTTCCCAATCAAAAACCTCCTGTCTTTTTAAGATACTGAGTAGGCGAGTAATGATGACCAAGGGTCGGGAGAAACTGTATTTAAGGCTTTAACCCGTCGGAAAAGGTATGCCTCTTCCTTATGTGTGGTTATAATATATCACAGTTAGAAACTATGTTTAATAGATTTTATACCCTATATTTCTATTGTTTGTAGTTTTTTTCTTGATTTGTCTGGGTAAATATTGTATAGTCGTATATGAGCATCAGGCATATTTTGTTGAAACCGCCTTTTTCTCCCTTTTTAAAAATTATTATATTATTAATCTTAAGCAATATGAGGTGATATGGTTATGGAGATCAACCAGATAGAATTTAATAAAAAAATCGGAAATATACTCAGAAATGCCAGAAAAGCTTCCGGATATACCTGTGCTGATGTAGCCGGCATGCTTACAAAGATGGGGTTCCCTTGCAAGACCGCAGCTGTAAATTCTTGGGAGAACGGACGGACTTCTGTAGGAAGTATCCAGCTGCTCATGCTCTGCAAACTCTACAATATCCACGACATCTATTCAACTTTCATTCTATCAGACGAAGAAGACACCCTTAACGAGGAAGGGCTGTCCAAGCTTGAGGATTACAGAAAGCTTCTGATCTCGTCCGGTCTTTACAAGAAAACTCCTGACAATATAGTTGAACTTCCCATCAGAAAAGAAGTACCGATGTACCTTATGGCAGTATCTGCCGGTACCGGTGAATTTCTTGACGATGATAATCATGACATGGTTCCCATCCCGGAAGTACTTCCTAAAGGAGTATATCCGGATGACATTGACTTTTCAGTCCGTATACACGGCGAAAGTATGGAACCTAAATTCCATGACCATCAGGCTATATGGGTAACACGCGACACCAACCTCAGGGATGGCGATATAGGGATCTTCTATCTTAATGGGGATGCTTTCTGCAAGGTATTCCATAAAACAAGTACCGGAATATCGCTTGTTTCACTTAATATTGCATATAAACCGATATCCGTTAATGAATCCGATGAATTCCGGATTTTCGGCAAAGTTCTTATGTAGGATTATTTTAGACCTGCTGCTCAACTTTGTTCCACTGTGGAATAAACAATATAGCAAAAAGGCCTCCGGGATTTTGACCTCGGAGACCTTTTAAACTATTATTTCATTCCGTACCAGGCTATCCCTTCGTACTTCCAGCCTGCTTTTTCCAAATTTTCTTTTTCTGCGACACTGATTGTGTAGTGATGCGAACCTGCCTGTGCATTCGGATTATATAATCTCTGAAGTGCTACTCCCTTATTATCATCCGAGTACCATCCGATTCCTTCATATTTCCAGCCTGCTTTTTCAAGACTTTCTTTTTCAGATTTGCTGGTAGTATAATGGTGATCTCCGGCGTTGGGATTGTACAATCTGTAAACAGGTGTCTTTGATGTTTTGGGTGCCTTCCATGCAAATCCCTCATTCTTCCAGCCTGCAGCTACTATCGTATCAATCTCACTCTGACTGCTTGAATAGAAATGCTCACCGGAATTGGGATTGTAAAGACGGTACATTGTAATGGTCTTTACTGTCGGTTTATCCGGATCAGTTTTCTTTTCAGTCACGGTCATTTTACAGGTTGCTTTCTTGGAACCGTCTACTGTTGTTACAGTTATAGTTGCGGTTCCCTTTGCCAAAGCTTTTACTTTACCGTTACTGTCA
>CACYCJ010000348.1 GCA_902772925.1 uncultured Lachnospiraceae bacterium | reverse complement strand
ATACTTCCCATCAGAAAGACTGTACTTGAGACAAATGTGGCTGAATACAAAAAGGAGACAGGCAGGTAGTTAAATTTTACCACAGGGGTAATATATCCCCTGTGGTAAAATTATTTCGGCAGAAGAGGTGAGATTGATGAGAGAGTGGACAAGGGAAGAAAAATACAGATATCTTAAGGATCCTCAGGAAGTAAAGGAGCTATATGACAGGATATCTCAGTCAAGGTATCGCCAGACATTTCACAATCAGGCAGTGACCGGACTGATGAACGATCCCAACGGCTTTGTATGGTTTGACAATAAATGGCACCTCTTTTATCAGTGGTGTCCGTGGGGAGCCGTTCACGGACTGAAATACTGGTACCATGTTGTATCAAAGGACCTTGTGACCTGGAAGAATCTGGGCGTATGTCTTCTTCCCGACGAAGAGGACGGCTATGACAACAAGGGCGTATACTCAGGCTCCGCCATGCCTATCGGTGATAAATTGTATCTTTACTATACAGGGAATCCTCTTTCGCATCTTGTAAATAGACATTATACTCAAATAAAAAATATGCCGCCCGTTTGGGCGGCACCGCGTTATTTAAAAGGGGACAGTGAACCTGTCCCCTTGTCTTCATCTAAAACTTCATTTCTACATCGCGGAGCTTCTGGGGCTCAGCTTCAAAGAACTGCTTTTGGGATGCACCCATCATTCCTGCAACTATGCTGCTGGGGAATGTAACAAGCCTTCTGTTGTAGTCTGTTACATTTGCATTGTACAGACGGCGAGCTGCCTGAAGATGTTCTTCAACATCGGTGATGGCTCTCTGAAGCTCTGCAAAGTTTGCACTGGATCTGAGCTCGGGATAGTTTTCCGCGAGCAGTGTGATCTGGGATGACAGAGCATCCATTGATGCATTTGCTTTATTTCTTTCACTCATTGACATTCCCGAACGAAGCTTAACAAGCTCGGTGAGTGTTTCTTTTTCATATGCCTTGTATGCCTTTACCGTTTCCAGCATTTTTGTAAGGACATCATATCTTTTCGTAAGTGCTATATCGATTCCCGAAAGTGCCTCCGACACTTTTAACTCAGCGGTTTTAATTCCATTGAAGATTGCAAAGTAGCAGATGACAAATATCACTACGATTGCAAGAACTGCCACGATTGCGAAAATTCCGATTCCACCCATTCTTTTATCCTCCTCTACTTAAACTGTTTGAAAATGTTCTGAGGCGGCTCTTTGCCGCTGTTTACAAGTTGATCGTTATACTGTCTGAAAATATTCTGTCCCAAACTATCACTATATCCGTAATTGTTATTCTGTTCATAACCGTTATTTTGGTAATATCCGTTATTCCGATCGTATTCGTTGTACTTCTCGAAGGAATTGCTGCGACCGTTTTCACTTGTTTGCTGCGGAAGATTTCGGATAATACTTATCAGCTCCTTGATATCATCGATATCCCGCTGTACCTTATTCATTTCCTCCTGATAAGAAATGTTCTTAAAAAGATTCTTTGAATCAAATGCATTGTTGGTCGGCTCATTGAATCCGATCACTATTTTGTTTCCGAAGGCGTGCATGGCAACGCTGGAAACCTTGGCCTCTATTCGGTACAGCCTCTCCATGAAAGGAGGGGTGATAAGATAAAATGCGTCATGGGGACTTACTGCATGTACATCAAATTCTTTGTTAAATCTTACGCTTTCCATTTCCACATTCTGAGCTTTCATATTTCCTGCCAGAGAAGCACGGTACTTGAATGCCTTGGAAAAAATCTGTACCGAGTTGACCATTTTTTCAGGGAACTCTATGATCAGGATTCTTCCTCTGAAATAAGTGGTGGTGTGTGAGTGCTTGCCCGATGTATGGTACTGAACGGTTACATCCGACATTTCAAAAGGAACACCCTGATACTCGGCCCTTATATAATCCTCCGAATTGAAACGGTTTCCCATTTTGCAAAGAGAAAAATTTCTTACAAGCTCAGACGAAAACCCGCTTTGCCAATCATAATACATATTGTCGAAGTTTTCCTCAAGAGGACGCTGAACAAAAAGAGATTTGTAAATGGATTTGTTTTTTTTATCAGTATCTTTTGCTAAGTATAATCCGAAAATGGCCGATGCGATACCCAAAATAATCCAAATATAGGACGGAATAAAAGCAGCAAGTAAAGCACAGCCCGCAAATCCTCCCACAAAGAAGATAAGGCTTAAGTACCTCCGCTTTCCGAGCCTGTTTAATTCCTTAATATCGTCATAGCTCCCCATCGATAAGCTCCTTCGAAATAATTATGAGGAATTATAACATGTAGGGTGAAAATTTTCAAAAAAAATAGAAAGTTGTTTTAAAGCTTTCCAATCATTCAAACAAAGAGGCTTCCGAGATTTTCGATAGGTTTTCGGGGGTGGACAGCGGTTTTGACAAAACCATACTCCCACTGAAAAATATTTTCGATGCAGCGCCTGTTTCAAGGTCCCAGGCTAAAAGAATATGCACTAATCTGGATAAGTTCAAAATAGTTATAATAGATTTTGGCGGAATTTCCTGGATGGGACAGGGGTTTGCTCATCAGATATTTGTTGTTTTTCAAAACGAGCATCCGGACATCACACTTGAGCCGATAAATATGTGTGAAGATGTAATGAAAATGTATAAGCATGTGAAAATGTGATATGTCACATTTTCGTGGAATCATTCTTCTTTGTGTGTTAGAATAATGAATCAGGGAAAACAAAAAAATTCACAAAAAAAGGAGAAGTAAAATTATGGGGAAAACATTACAGGACATTCAACAGTTGATAAGGGACAACGGCATCAAGATGGTGGACTTTAAGCTCACGGATATTGACGGCCGCTGGCGTCATCTCAGCATCCCTGCTGAGCGTCTTACCGAAAGCACAATGGAGCATGGTATCGGCTTCGACGGAAGTAACTACGGTTATGCCAAGGTAGAGAACAGTGATATGGTATTTATACCCGTTCTTGATTCGGCGGTCATCGACAGCTATACATCTGTTCCGACACTTTCGATGATCGGTGATGTAAGGGTTATAGCTCTTCCGGAAAACAAGCCCTTCGATCAGTATCCGAGAAATGTTGCTATCCGCTCTCTTGAGTATATGAAGGAGCTCGGCGTTGCGGATCAGATGATAATCGGACCTGAGTACGAATTCTATCTTTTTGATTCGGTAAGATACAGCACGGATTATAACTGCATGTTTACTGAGATATATACTCCTCAGGCTGCTTATGCATCAGGAGATGAGGATAACAACAACGGCTATCAGGTGCTTCCCGGTGCCGGCTATCATAATTCATTACCCACCGACATCAGAAATGATCTTCGTTCTAAAATGTGCCTTTCCATGGCTGACTGGGGTGTTGAGGTAAAATATCATCACACAGAGGTCGGTGGAAGCGGACAGATGGAAATCGAGGTTGAACTCGGCGATATGCTTAAGCTTGCCGATGATACGATGTCAGCAAAATATGTGATCAAGAATGAGGCTGTCAAGGAAGGCATTACCGCGACATTTATGCCGAAGCCCCTTGCATCCGAAGCAGGAAACGGAATGCATGTTCACATGCTTCTCTTCAAGGACGGAAAGCCTGTATTTTATGATGCAGACGGGTATGCACAGCTCAGTAAGGAAGCACATTGGTTCATGGGCGGACTTCTGACACACGCAAGATCACTTTGCGGTATCACAAATCCTTCGACCAACTCTTATAAGAGACTTGTTCCGGGCTTCGAGGCTCCTGTAACGATAGGCTATGCAATGAGCAACCGTTCGGCAGTCATCCGTATCCCCGCATACGCCAAGACTCCGGAAACCAAGAGATTCGAGCTTCGTAATCCCGATGCTACCTGCAATCCTTACTTTGCTTACGCTGCAATACTTATGGCAGGTCTCGACGGAATCAAGAATCAGATAGATCCTCATGAAAAGGGCTGGGGACCTTATGACTGCAACCTTTACACACTTTCGGAGGAAGAGAAGGCAAAGCTTACCGGACTTCCCACAACGCTTGAGGAAGCAACGGCTTGTCTTGAGGCTGACCATGATTATCTTACAGCAGGCGGAGTATTCCCCGAAAAGCTGATCGAACTGATAATCGCAAGAAACAAAGCAGCTGCCTCCAAGGTTTCAAAACTGCCTCATCCGATGGAATTTGCACTTTATTACGACCTGTAAAATTAAAACATAGAGATATGATATAGCCGGTCGTGTGTCCGGCATATATCTTTCCGAACACCCCTCTCGGGCGATGAGGGCACCCCTGGCGGTGCTAAATTCTTACTTCGTCTGACGACTCGTAATCATTAAGCACCGAGGCCCTCAACGGTTCGTCAAGATACATACCGGCTACACGACTCAGTTTATCATATCTCAAATAAAAAATTTCACAGAACGGACAGATATATACTTGCTTGAGACCGTCAGGTTCTGATTGAACCTAAGCGTGTCAGGCAAAGTATATATCTGTCCGTTTTTATGTGGTTGACATAAATCTTAGACAGATAACCGCAGCCTCTCATAGTTTTACCGTTCATTTATGTTTTTATACCGCTCATGTCACATTTATTTACAGCTCTTATGCAAAGGTATATCTTCTGTTTCAAGAGAGAAACGGAGGAAAAAGATTATGGCAAATGCAATTGAGATCAAAAATCTTACAAAGAAATTCAAGGATAAGACTGCAGTTGATAACATTTCACTGACGGTGGCAGAGGGGGAGCTTTTCAGCCTGCTGGGTGTAAACGGCGCAGGTAAGACCACGACGATAAGGATGCTGACCTGTCTTTCGAAGCCGACATCGGGCAGTGCAGGCATTCTCGGACATGACGTGGAAAAGGATTCCGAAAGCGTTAAAAGACTGGTGGGGATTTCCACACAGGATACGGCGGTTGCGGAGAATCTTACGGTTGAGGAAAACTTAAGATTCATGGCCGAGATATACCTTGAGAAGGACCGGATAGAGGAGAGTGTGGAGAATTCAATCAGGGTTTTCGGCCTTGAGGAATACAGAGGCAAAAGAGCAAAGCTTTTGTCAGGCGGCTGGAAGAGAAAGCTTTCCATAGCGATGGCTATAATCGGCGAGCCCAAGGTGCTCTTCCTCGACGAACCCACACTCGGACTAGATGTTTTGGCAAGAAGAGAGCTTTGGAAGATAATAAATGAGCTAAAGAAAAAGATGACGATAATACTTACGACGCATTACATGGAAGAAGCCGAATCCCTTGCCGACAGGATTGCGATTATGATAAATGGCAGGATAGCAGCCCTGGGAACACTTGCCGAGCTTGAGGAAAAGACCGGAAAGAAGGGACTCGAAGAGGTCTTCATAAACATTGCAGAAATGTGACAGGAGAAAATGAAATGAAAAGAACGATCAGTTTTACAAAAAGAAATTTAATAGAAATGTCAAGGGATGTGCTCAGCTATATTTTCTGCATTGCATTTCCCATTGTTATGCTCATTATCATGTCGATAGTAAATTCAAGCATACCGAAAGAAGCCGGAATGTCGATATTCAGGATTGACAATCTGGCGGGTGGTGTGGCGATTTTCGGGCATACCTTCGTAATGCTTTTCACGGCTTTAAATGTAACGAAGGACAGAAGCGGCTCATTCCTTATCAGAATGTTTGCATCGCCCATGAAGAGCAGTGATTTTACTAATGGATACATTTTCCCGATGCTGATAGTGGCACTGGTACAGGCGCTTATAACATTTGCAGCTTCGTTTATAATTTCACTTATCACGGGATATGATTTAAAGATATCGGGACTTCTGATCGCGGTACTTGCACTCATTCCGTCATCGCTGATGTTTACGGCGATAGGAATGATATTCGGAACGCTTTTTAATGAGAAGGCTTCCCCCGGGCTTTGCTCGATCATCATTTCTCTCGGCTCATTTGTCGGAGGTATCTGGTACGATGTTGACGGTGTCGGAGGGATCATGCAGAAGATAAGCAAATTTACACCGTTTTACTATGCGACAAAGACGGCAAGAGCGGCAATTGACCTGAATTTTAAAATGAATGACTTTATAATCCCACTTCTTGTTGTGACGGGTTTTGCAATCCTTCTCACAATACTTGCCTGCTTCGTATTCGGAAGAAAAATGCGTGCAGATTTGGCATAAATACAGTATACTTCTTATGATGCATATGATACATCATAACGGGGTATGAAATGAAGATCAAAACAGATATTAATGAAAAATATAATGAAATCGAACTGCATGTCTGCAATCACGAGCTGAGTGATGAGGTGAGGAGTATTTCCGGAGAGCTTCATCTGATGTATGATCGGAGTATTTCAGGCATGGACGAAAAAGGTAACAGGAGAATGCTCCGCCCGGTGGAGATATTCTCCTTTTACTCTGAAGGGCAGAAGGTTATCGCGCTTTCCGAAACGGAAAGATTTACAGTCCAAAGCAAGCTGTACGAGCTTGAGGATGAACTGGAGAAGTCGCATTTTATAAGAATATCCAAGTCGGAGATCATAAATTCGAGAAAAATCCGGGAGCTTGATATGAGCGTAACGGGAACGATAAGGGTTATCATGAAAAACGGCTATGAAACCTATGTATCAAGGAGAAATGTAGCTAAGCTGAAGGAGAAGCTTAAGGCAGAGAGGACGGTGAACAGGGCGTGAAGGAAATACTGAAAAGAGGATTGTTCAGTTTCGCAATATCCGCATTTATAGGAACTCTGATCAATCTTGTGATAGACGGCATTTTCAATATAAAGGGTATGGACGGTTTTGCATCTATGTCGCCGGCATTCCGTGCTCTTTTCCCTACCGATGCTATGGCGGCATATGTAAATGTGCTTTTATACGGGACTATAGGAGCGGTATTTGCGATAATGACATTTGTGTATGACATTCCTAGGTTAGGCTTTGTATTTCAGAGCCTGATATACTTTATCGTAACCGGAGCGGTCTGCATAGCAGTTACAACACTACTGTGGCAGCTTCAGAAATATCCGCCTGCACTTATCGGAACGCTGTGCGGCTATTTCTTTACACATGTGATCATATTTGTGATGGAGTATAGGAAGCTGAAGGCAGATATAAAAGAAATGAACGAGATCATAAAAGTTGCGTGACTATGAATCGGATGATGATATAATAAAAGAAGGGCTGTTAAAAAAAGGTACAAACAAGGAGGACAAAATGGAAAATGTAATAATTATGGAACACCCGCTTATAAAGCATAAGATCACCATACTTCGGGATAAGAATACGGTCACGATGGAATTCCGTAAGCTTATTGAGGAGATAACGATGCTGGAGGCGTATGAAGCTTTCAGAGACCTTCCTCTCAAGGAAATAGAGGTTGAGACTCCGATTGAGAAATGTATGTCGCCCGTTATAGACGGCAAGAAAATGGTCATAATTCCGATACTTCGTGCGGGAATGGGAATGGTTAACGGCGTTCATGCAATGGTTCCCGCGGCAAAGGTAGGACATATCGGAATAACAAGGAATGAAACCACACATGAGCCCGAAAGCTATTACTGTAAGCTGCCTTCGGACATAAGCGAGAGGCTTTCGATTGTCCTTGATCCGATGCTGGCAACAGGCGGTTCGGCAGTAGAAGCAGTGAACTATATTAAAAAAGCCGGAAGCAAGAATATAAAATTTATGTGCATAATAGCGGCTCCGGAGGGCTTAAAGAGGCTTTCCGAGGCACATCCTGATATAGAAATATATGTGGGTAATTTAGACAGAGGATTAAATGAAAATGCATATATCTGTCCGGGACTCGGAGATGCGGGGGATCGCATTTACGGAATTGTGTAAACGGCTGTAATTATCTTGTTGCACATTTGTTATATTATGAGTTGTAAGCTTATATTCATATTATGACAGTTGCGGAGGAGAAAGATATGTTATCCAAGGAACTTGCATCAAACAAGAATGGTTTTTTGTTATATCAATTGAATATGCTGAGCACCAGTATGGGACTGTTTAATCTGAAGGATAAGAAGTATACCGAAAAGGTTGAACAGATTAAGCTTGCAGCTGATCTTATTAAAGCTTATTCTTCACCGGATGAAAACGGATTTTATGCGCCGATGAAGCCTGAAGAGGTCGTTCAGATCAAAACTGCATTTTCAAATTCGGTGACTGCCATAGATGAGCTGCAAAAAACTCTCGATAATGATAAAAATGTGACAGAGTTTAATAAAGCAGGTCTGAAAAGCACTATTCAGAACATTCAGCTTGTTCTGAAAAATGACAATATGCTCATTGAAAAGCTGAATCCCATGGATCATCTGGCTTTTCCGGAGGCTCTGTTTAAGGCTGATCATGAGATACAGAAAGGAAAATACAAGAATAATCCCGATTATGTCAAGTATCCTCCATTTGATGAATATAACAGAGCAGTGGGCAAAGGTCGGGAAGAGCGAGATAAGGTATTACAGGAGTATCTTTCTAAAAGTGACAAGGCTTTAAGGACGGATTATGAGGCGCTTCTTCGGAAGAAGCCTTATTTGTATGAGTTTAGTACCAACAAAAATGAGATTGATTACCTGCCGTATTATATCAAGAGTACCGGTGATACCAAGCTGATAGAAGAATACATTGCCGAGCAGGGTGACAAGCTTCCCGTCAAGGACAAGCTCCGCCTTGAAATGCATGTGGCTTCCGAAAAAAAGCGTGTGCAGTTAAACAAGGAGCTGGATGAAAAATATATCAGCAAGGATATTAATTACAATGAAAAAAATGCGTCAAAGATTCAGATTCCGAAGGGGAAGGATGATGAAGCTTATATATCCGTAGATCAGAAAAATTTCCAATCAAGTACCTACGGGTGCTGGTCTTGTGCTTCTTCACTGCTTCTTCAGAGCAGGGGGCTTTCCGTGACACAGGAGGAAATAAGATCCTTCAGACCGAAGGTCGGAAAGGGCTTTCAGTTCAATGCAGATTTTAATAAAGCATATAATGAGAATGAGCCTCAGAATATTCTGGAAAGAGGAGATTCTCTGCTTGCTTTTTCACCCGGAAATATGCTTCACGAGCTGAATATTTCAAGCATCGGGCAGCTTTCTCCCGAGGAAAAACCCAAGGCAAAAGATAAGGTCACATTTGAGAGTAATTATAAGAGGCGGACGGCCGAGCTTATGAAGAAAACGATTCTTCATGCCATAAAAAAAGATAAATCTCCCGTTGCCGTTAACTGTAAGGGCCATTACCTGACCATTGTAGGTATTTCGGGGGACCTTCTTACTTATAAAAATTCAGCTCATACTACAGATCATACTCCGAATCATGATCATAAGATCACTGTTTCAGATCTTATAAGTGAAATAATGAGTGCCAATCAGCCGGTCACCCTTACATGGTTATCGGAGATTAAGCTTGCCAAAGACGGCTATACCATTCACGGTGTGCCGAATAACCGTCTTTACATGGGTGATGACGGAAAGGTTCATGCTCCAAAGGATACTTTAGATCAGTTCGAAAAAACAAATGTAAATAAGGACGGTCATATCGTCAATCGTTTTTACGGAGATGAGGATTATTACGAAAAGGAGCATGGCGGACAGAAGCTGATACCCTTTACCGACGGAGGTATTAAAAAATGGGAGAAGGTTTATCTTCCCAAGCAGATGAATGTAAAATACCTCAGAAGTCAGGCAAAGAAACGAAGCTTTGAAGAAGAAAAAGAGCTTTTTGATCAGGACAAGGCTTTTTACGGAATAAACGGCGAGAAGCGTTATGAAAATGTTGAAAAGGATATCCGGGAAAAGGTAAGGACTTCGCAGCTTGAAATGAATGCTGCGTTGAAGACGGACTACTTTTCAACTTCAAATTCCAATGTGAAGAGCGGTGCTGTAAGCACAGGTGGCAATACCGTAAATGCGAGTGGTGTAAATACTGTAAATACGAGCAGTAATAATACCGTAAATGCGAGTGACAAGAATACTGTCAATGTGAGCAGTAGCAATACTGCAAAAACAAACAGTAGCAATACTGCAAAAACAAACAGTAAAAACAGCGTAAATATCGTAAGTGACAGTACAAATGCCGTAAATAAGCATGGCGATGGGAATGAAAACACTACCGTCAAGACCGAAAATAAGAGTGAAAATAAGAGTGAAAACAAGAGTAAGGTCAATAACGAAAACGAGATAAATACAAGTAGCAATCAGCGAAAAGAAGAGATAAATACAAGCAGCAATCAGCGAAAAGAAGAGATAAATACAAGCAGCGGTAAGAATAAAGACGGCTACAGCATATCGGACTTTCAGGCGTTCTCTTTAAATGTAAAGAGT